>CAYMDZ010000080.1:0-4910 GCA_964389355.1 uncultured Muribaculaceae bacterium
TCTTCAGGAGCGCCTGGCCCACGGCACCTTTGCCCGCCAGGTATATGTTCTTGTATTCTTCGGTCTCGAAGCAATAGTAGTGCAGGGCCGAAAGTGCGTCAAGACTCTGCCCCGAAGGGATTATGAACTGTATGAAATCCCCTTCGCATTTTACGTTCAGCAGGGTGATGTCCCGCCTGGAGAGCCTTGATATCAGGTCCTCTATGGCCTGCGGCCTGATGCTGCCGTCCGCCACCAGGGTGAGAGTGCAGGCTGTGCCGTTGTCGGTCTTGCCAATCCCGACCCATTCGCCTATGGCCTTCCGGTCTCCGCCGCTGATGACAGTGCACGGCCCCGCCGGGGCGAACGAGTTCAGTATCTGAATGTCGATGCCCTTCTCCTGGGCCGGTTCCACGGTCGGTGCGTAGAGCACCTTCGCCCCGTGCGATGCCAATGTGAACGCCGCGCGGTAGCTCATCCGGGCTATGGTGCGGGCCTCCCTGATGTCCTTCGGATTGGTGGTCATTATGCCCGGCACGTCCGTCCAGATCTGCAGTTCCCTGCAGTCCAAAGCCGCTGCGAACAGGGCTGCGCTGTAGTCGCTTCCTCCGCGTCCCAGGGTGCACACATGCAAATTCTCGTCGCTTGCCACGAAGCCCGGAGCCACGAACACGTCTATTTCGGGATGTATGTCTATGGCATAGCGTATCTTGGCATAGGTCGTGTCCCTGTCTACCGTGCCGCTCTTTACGCGGATGAGGTCAGGAGAGTTGAGCCACAGGGCGTTGATGCCTTCGGAGGCCAGCTTGCGCGAGAGTATTATGGTGGAAAACATCTCTCCGAAGGTCTGGTAATCCTCACGCGGGGCGTTCCTCAGGTCTTCGTCCATATGGGAGATGATGTTCTTGGTCTCCGTGCAGTCCCTTCCGGAGAAGAGCCTTTCAATGATTCTGAAATGCTTTTCCTTGAGCGTGTCCAGCAGAACGTCCCTTTCCTTGTCGGTGGATTCGGAGGCCTTTATGAGCAGGTCCGTGGCTCCGCTGATGGCGGAACTGACCAGAAGAACCCTGTCTTTTTTCAACGCGTCGAGCGTGATGTCCAGCACTCTGGACATCGCCGTGGCATTGGCCACTGAAGAACCTCCAAACTTAAGTACCTGCATATAGTCTATCTGTAATCTTCAAATTCCGGCATCGCGAGCTCGGATATGAATTCCTGTATCTTGCTTTCGTCCCTCGGGCATATCATCAGCACGTCCGGGGTGTCCACCACCACGAATCCTTCCAAGCCCCTGATGGCCACCAGCTTGGACTTGTTCTGGATGTAGGTCAGAGTATTCTCGTCTTCCTTGAAAAGATGCTTGCCGAGGGTGTTGGTGGCGTTGCCGGCCTCGTCTTTCGGGAGGTTGTCATAGAGGGATTCCCAGTTGCCCATATCGGCCCATCTGAAGTGTGACGGGATGACGGAAGCCCTGGAGGTCTTCTCCATCACAGCGTAGTCCACGGACACGCGCGGACAGTCCCCGTAGAATTTGTCCAGGTCTGCGGAATCCGCCCACAGGTCTGAGATCTGCGGAGCGTATTTCTTGATTTCTGACACTATCAGGGATGCCTTCCACACGAAGATACCCGAGTTCCAGAGAAATTCGCCGCTGTTTATGAACACTTCGGCCAGTTCCCTGCTCGGTTTTTCGGTGAAGGTTTTGACGGGGGTCGGCACTCCGGCCTCTATGGCCTTTCTTCCGCCCGACACCTGTATGTATCCGAAGTTCTCGTCCGGACGGGTAGGCATTATGCCCAGGGTTATGAGTTCGTCCTTGGCTGCCGCATAGTCGAGGGCGGCGCCGATGGTGTGTTCGAAATCTTCATTGTCCTCGATGAGGTGGTCCGCAGGGCAGGCGACCATCACGGCCTGCGGGTTGCGCTCCAGTATCACATTGGCAGCGAAATAAAGGCAGGGCGCGGTGTTCCTGTTGTACACTTCCAGCAGGATGTTCTCCTCGGGGAGTTCAGGGATCTGTTCCTTAACTATGTCGTGATACTCCCTGAGCGTGCTCACGATGATGTTTTCCGGGGTTATCAGCCGTGCCATTCTCTCGTAGGTCTGCCTGAGAAGAGACTTTTCGTCCCCGCGGAGGCTGAGGAACTGCTTCGGGAGAGATTTGCGGCTGATGGGCCAGAACCTTGTTCCGAGTCCGCCGGCCATTATGACACAGTAGCAGTTATTGGTGTTAATCTTATACATATGTTGGTATATATGCCTGCGGGTAGTATTCGATGTCGGTCCTGTCCTCGTAGAAGACGATGCTGACCACGTCGAAGACCACTTCCAGGTCTTGTGGTAAATTTTTTCTGTCCTTTGACTTCAGAAACGCCCCGGCCGCCGCGGTCAGGTTCTTCTGTTTCTGAAGGTTCACATTGAGGGAGGGGTCCGCCGTCACGGGAGCGGTCTTGCTTTTGACCTCCACGATATGGAGCGTGCTTCCTTCAATGCTTATTATGTCAATTTCTCTGTGCCCTGCCCTCCAGTTGCGCCGGAGGATGAGATGTCCCCTCTGTTCGAGGTAACGGCAGGCCAATTCTTCCCCGTTCCTTCCCACTAGCTGTCGTGAATAATCTATCATAAATTATTCCAATGTCACTATCGTCACGCCGCTTCCGCCGTGCCTTATGTCTTCGTCGCTCACGCTCTTTATGCCCGGCACCGTGCGAAGGTATCGCTGCAGCTCTTCGTGCAGAACCCCCGTGCCCTTGCCGTGGATTATGCGCACCGTGCCGATGTTCAGCATTATGGCGTCGTCGATGTAGTGCATCACGATGTCCAGCGCGTTCTGAAGCCGCTCGCCGCGGATGTCCAGCTCCGGCGAGAAATTCAGCTTGCGTGCGGTTATGGCCGGGTCCACCTTCTCATAGACGGGAGTCTCCGTGCGTTTCGAGGCCTGCTTGAACTCGTTGGCCGAGATGCGCTCCACCTTGTCCGGAGTCATCTTGCTTGCGATATTGCCAATGGCCACTCTGACCTCCTTGGCCGATACCATCACCACTTCGCCCACCATCCCGTTGGATTTCACGCGGACCTTCTCGCCCAGCTTGAGCGGAGAGTTGCGGAACTCGTCCTCGCGGGTCTGCTCCTCGGTCTTGGCCGGCTTGCGGCGTTTCGCGAGCTGCTCCATCTTGCGCGAGATATATTCGTCGTGGGTTTTCTGCTGCCGGGCCTTGCTGCTTTCTATCGCCTGCAGGAAGCCCTGGAGTTCGCCGCGCGCCTCTTTCGTGCGGGTTTTCTCCGCCCCGCTCTCCTTGATGTCGCGTATGGTCTTCTCCACCTGCCTGTTGGCCCCCTTCACTATGTCCTCGGCCTCCTTCTTAGCGCTGTCAAGTATCTCTTTACGCTGGCTCTGTATGTTCTCCAGCTCCTTCTGGTATTTCTCGGTCAGCGCGTCGAGCGTCCTGTCGGCGTTCTTGACCTTCTTTATTTTCTCGTCCAGCACCCTGCGGCCTTTCACGATGCGGCGCAGAGTCTTCTCCATATCCACGAAGTCCTCGCCCGCGCGCGCTTCGGCGTCTTTCACTATCTGCTCCGGAAGACCCATTTTACGGGCCAGTTCGAACGCGAACGAGTTGCCGGGCAGGCCAATTTCGAGCTGGAAGAGCGGCGCTATCTTCGACGTGTCGTAGAGCATTGCGCCGTTGACCACGTGCGTGTCGCTTCGCGACGCGTACAGCTTGAGGTTCGTGTAGTGCGTGGTGATGACTCCGTAGCAGCCTCTCTTGTCGAATTCTGCGAGGACCGCCTCCGCGATGGCTCCGCCCGCCGCAGGCTCCGTGCCGGAACCGAACTCGTCTATCAGGACGAGCGGGCGTTCATCGCTGTTCGAGAGCATCTCCTTCATATCCAGAAGGAAGGAGCTGTAGGTGCTGAGGTCGTTCTCCAGGGACTGGTCGTCGCCGATGCACACCTCCAGGCGGTCGAAGATCGGAAGTTCCGAACTTTCGGATGTCGGGATGAGCATGCCCCACTGGAACATATACTGAAGAAGCCCCACGGTCTTGAGACACACGGATTTGCCTCCGGCGTTAGGGCCGGAAATCATCAGTATGCGCTTGGTCGGGTTGAGGCTTATGGTAAGCGGGCAGATCTGCCTGTTCTCCTTCTTGAGCGAACGCTCCAGAAGCGGGTGGCGCGCCTTGCGGAGGGACAGGGTCCCGTCGGATGAGACCACAGGCATTCCGGCCACGAAGTCGAGCGCCGTCTGGGCCTTGGCTATGAGAAAGTCCATCTCGCCAAGTTCTGTCGCAATGTTCAGCAGGTCAGGCACATAAGGGCGCAGAAATTCTGAAAATGCGTAGAGGATGCGCGAGATCTCGGCGGCCTCCTCGAAGTGGAGCTGCATTATGTCGTTCTCCAGCTCGACCACTTCCGCAGGTTCGATGAAGGTGGTCTTGCCGGTCGAAGAGCAGTCGTAGACATATCCGGACAGTTTGCGCTTGTTCGAGGTGCTTACCGGCACCAGGAACTTGCCGTCGCGGATGATTATATTGGCCTCCGGCTCGGCTATGCCGTCGTCCTGCGCCTTCTTGAGTATGGACTGGGCGCGGCGGGAGACCTGTTCCTGCTTGTTGCGCAGTTCGGTGCGTATGTGAAGAAGGTCCGGCGAGGCGGAGTCCTTGATCTCTCCGTATTTGTCCAGGATGCCCTCGATGCGGCGCCGGATTTCGGGATATGTGCCGATGCGGCCTATTCTTCTTTTTAGCAGGGGATAGACTCCGTCCTTGATGGACGAGAAGAAGCTGCTGATGCGTCTGGAGATCTCCAGAAGGGTGCTGAGCTTGCCAAGCGAAGTGACATCTATGCTGCTTCCGCTTTTCTCCAAAGGCTTAAGGAAGGGCAGCGCGTCGATGTAGCCGGTGACGGGGAAATTGTCCTCGAACATC
>CAYMDZ010000081.1:0-4908 GCA_964389355.1 uncultured Muribaculaceae bacterium
CAACCGCGGAATCAGCGAATTCTATATCGATGAAGTGCATAAATACGAAGGTTGGAGCAGTATTCTCAAGACCCTGTACGACCAGTATTCGGGGCTGAGACTAATCTATACGGGATCCTCGATGCTGAAGCTCGACGATTCCTCTGCAGATATGGCACGCCGTCAAACACCATATCTGCTTAAGGGAATGTCCTTCAGGGAATTTCTGGAATATGAAGGCACGATGAAAATTGGCCCGTTCTCCCTGGACGATGTTCTCAAACGCCACAGCGAAATCGCCATTGGCATTACTTCACAGACGAAGATTCTCAAGGAGTTCAGCAATTACTGCCGATATGGATTCTATCCGTTCCACAGGGATGCCGGCGCAGACTTTCTCGCTGTCCTCCAGAATGTAGTCAATCTCGTGATAGAAAGCGACCTTCCGGCCGTGGAAAAGATTTCCTATCAGACGATTGACAAATGCAAGAAGCTTCTGATGATAATTGCCGAGAACGTCCCGCTTCAGCCGAACATTGAGAAATTGGCATCATCGATGAATACGACCAGGAACACCCTGCTGTCTCTTCTGTACAAACTGGATGAGGCGGAGATACTGGAACTGCTGACCGTGGAACTGAAAAATTACAAGCGGCTGGTCAACCCGGGAAAAATCTATCTGGGGAACACCAACCTGATGTGGGCATTCTCCCCGGACGGAAACGTCGGAACAATGCGAGAGACATTTTTCGCCAACCAGCTGTCCCTGTCCCACACCGTGCAGATGCCGCCCAAAGGAGATTTCCTGGTGGACGGCAAGTTTCTGTTCGAGATTGGCGGAGACGGCAAGGACTTTTCGCAGATTGCCAATCTTCCGGACAGCTACCTGGCGCTGGACAACATCGAAACCGGCTACGGGAACCGCATCCCGCTGTGGATGTTCGGGATGATGTATTGAATTTCGATTGAAAAGCCTGAAAAAAAGTTGCAAGACTAAGAATTACAACGCCCAATTTTCAGATCCCAACTGTCGCTATACAACAGATTCTGTAAGAACCGGGCCAGATAAACCGGCGAATAATCTATCCCTTTCTGAATATTGCGATAATTGGCCCGGACAAGGGCATTGCGGAAATACCAGGAATGACGGGCGAACAACTGATTATCCACATCAAACCCCATCGAACGAAGATACTGTATGGTGAAGACCGCCGTCGTTCTGGTGTTCCCCTCGCAGAATGCGTGAATCTGCCAAAGCCCGGAAATGAACTTGGCCAGGTGATTTACAACGGCCTCCTCATCCAATCCCTTGTACGAGAACGACTTTTCCTGAACAATATCATAATCTACGGCCCTTCTGATATCCTCCCAATTCAGATAACTGACCGAATCTCCGTCAAGAACCCATTCGCGCTTGGCGATGTCATACTCACGGATCTCCCCCGCATGTTCAAACACCCCTTCAAAGATACGACGATGAAGAGATACGTACCAGTTTGTGCTGAAGGAAAAGGTGTTGGACCTCAATATACGGGCGATATTGGCCGACACCTTATCCGCCTCCTCCGTTCTCTCACCGTCAGCCTCATTACGAACCGACTTCGACTTATAATACGAATCAATGAGAGACCTGACCTCATCGATGGTGATATCCCCCTCGATATGCCTTCGGGCCGTATCCAAAAGATATTGCGACGGTTTCAGCCCATCCACATCCTGCAGGCCAATGGCAGTCTGCCAGACCGCCGCCTTCTCGCTCCGTCCGGGTTCTCCCTGCCTGATATACTCGTCAAATTCTCCCATATTCATCCGCACCTTCTATGCCAAGGCCAACACAGGCAAATATACCGCTTTTGGCGGAATAAGGAACTCCCTGTTGCACATTTTCGGGACATTCACCACAGAATATCACATCCGGTTCTTAATGAACTCGATATCCTTCTCCATCTTGTCGATCTTCTCTTCGAGACTGTCGTTATTGTCGGACACCATAGCGTCCACGAAGATGGAATTCAGAAGTGACATCCCTATGATGCAGCCGAGGATAAGAATCAGACAGAAATAGAGCCGGACCACGACACTCCAGCCACCGCCCATCGTCGCGGCAATAGTATCAGGAATTTCATTCCACCCTTCTCCGGTAAATATTCTGAAAGTGGAGTAAATGGCATCCAACGGGGTCGCGAAGTATTCCGGAGCGTAATCACGAAACAAACTGCAGCCTATCATCGCGAAAGTTATAATCATTATAAGCAGGCCGATGAACACCGCATAAGATTTCCGTATGGCCACTACGAAATTCTTCATAATGTCCGCAAATCCAGGAAAGGCGTGTACCAGACGAAAGAATCTGAACACTCTCAGCACCCTGAGAATCAGCAGAAATGAAAAATCAAAAGTCAACGACGGCAGAACAAGAACCACTATTGACGGCAACGACAGAATTACCAAAGTACCGTCAAGTCTGTTCCATCCGGACGACCAGTACCCCTTGAGGCCAAACACGCAATGCTTCACGATCATCTCGATAAGGAAGATGATTGTGCAGGACAAATCAACGATATTTATAAAACCATTCTCAATGCCGCTCTCCTGCAGAAAAAGGACAACGGCATTGACAATGATTATCACGAGAATAAGCCTCTCGTTCAAGAATACGTCTCTGAAAAACTTTTTCATCAGCCAAACTCAATTCTTATAATCCTCATATCCAAAGCATTCCCGCGGGCGCTCAAGCATTTCCTGTGGAAGCGGTTTAACCACACCAGGTTCAAAGGCCCGGTTCATGACATCGGCAATCGCCTTGATTCTGGTCATCTTGTCAGCCGGGAAATAAATCGCCCGGCATTCAATCCTAAGAGCAAAACCATTGGCTTCAGGGATAAAGTTGACAAGCATCTTTTTCGAAGCGGTATAATAGTCATTGCTGTCAGTCTTTAAGCCGAAACCGTCTTCAAGCGTCTTCGACAAATCATTGGCAAACGCCCAGAACCGATCCACATCCTTTATAGTGCAGTCGGGATTATCAAATCCGTGATCACCTTTCACAGGACTATAGCACAGATGCACTTCGTGAACACGAGTTTTCGGGCCAATGCAAAAACACATAGGAATAACCCAGGCATCTTCTTTGGCCGCAAGCGCCCTGATATCATCAACAAACATCTGCAGATTCGGGGAATCGTCCAAACCACCTATGTTATAAAAGGATACCGGGTTATCCAGGTTGAGTTCCTTCTCTTTGGCGACATAATTGAATCCTCCTATCTTCGCTATATGATAAGCCACCCAGCTGGTGATAGGTTCATCATAACCGGAGGTACTTACAATGGTCACTTTCGAGCCTCGGTCTATACAACATCCGTAAGGCCGATTGTGTGGGCAAGCCACCACGACGACCTTATCCGCCGGGGCATCCTCCGTATTATATGCTTTCGCCAGATTATAAAGATGAAAATTATCGGAATTCCTTACCGCCTCCACTATCTCCGTCTCTGTCAGAAACTGCTTCACGAGAATAGTATCAGCAGGCTTGAAGGCCGGGACATAGAACAACCCCGTTCCACCGTGAATATCTTTTTCCCAACGGAATGAATGACGCAGATGCTCCTTGTTCTCTTCTATTTCCTGCCTGTGTTTTCTCTCCTCAATCACCTCGATAAATCCCGACCCGATAAGACCGGCAGGAACGGCAAAAATGCATATTCCAAGCACCCCCACAAAGACTGCGATAATATTTCCCCAAGTTGTAACCAACGGAAAATCAGCAATTTTCCCGGGATCTCCCAGATACTTGGCAAATGCCCAGACCAAAGTCTTCCATCCGTTCTCACAAAGCTCCGGCTGCGCCGTATGCTCGGCAAAATACAGAAGGAATGACAGGATTACCGTCAGGATACTCAAAAAAGAAAGGCTTATCAACAGTTCCTGCTTCTTGGAAGCAATGGCTTCATCCAGGATTCTGAATGACTTCATATACCGGAATATGCGCAACAACCTTGCGACCCTGAAAATCTTGAGAACCGTCACCGGTATCGGCAGGAATAAACCAAACAACGCCGGATAGGTGGACAGGAAATCAATCAGCCCGTAAAAGCTGAAGCAATACCGCACACGGCCCTTTATCCCCTTGTATTTGTGGTCAAGCTCATCCGCCGTCCAGATTCGAAGGGTCACCTCAATGCTGAATATAATTGTGGTAACAAGGTCAATTATATGCAGAATCCTGCCATACCGTTCGGCGACGCCCTCGAATGTTGACAAAAAAATCTCCAGTGAACTGATAATAATCAGAGCGATTATTACCCAGTCCACAATGTTGTGCCAGATTTTTGTATGCAAACTGTCGTCAAACACACACGCCAGTGAGTGTTTGAATTTCCGGATCCCGTAAATCATTGAATCTATGCTTATTTCAGCGCGATGAGGACAACAAGAAGGATAATAATAAGAACAAGCAGCACTCCGAAGATAACCAGGACCTTGAATGCGGATGTCTTCTTGAAGAGACTCCAAGCAACACCTTTGGCGGATTTGTTGCCTTTAAGAATGTCCTCTCCCCAATGCGTCTTTTTCACCAATCCTTTTACCACAGTCTGCATACTCTCCTGCGCCAGATTCTCCGAAGTCTGCTTCTGAGCAGAATCGGAGTGAGAAATATTATACTTTTTCAATAAAGACATGGCATTCAATTATTTACGACAATTCCACATAAGCAAAAGTCCACGAAGTGCTGACAAAAAAACGAAACTGATGCCTATGAGAACAAAAATGTCCAGATAGGGCCGAACCAGTTGGTCCCGAATATCACATCAGAAAGTTTGGAGACGGCAAGGACTTCTCGCAGATTGCCAATCTTCCGGACGGCTACCTGACGCTGGACAACATCGAAACCGGCTACGGGAACCGCATCCCGCTGTGGATGTTCGG
>CAYMDZ010000082.1:0-1490 GCA_964389355.1 uncultured Muribaculaceae bacterium
ATACAAATTTTTATTATAGGAGATTCACTATGAAACGAGCTTTTATCCTTTTAATGATTCTCTCTCTGGCGCTCGCTTCCTGCGGAACTGCGGGACAGTATGCGGACGCCAGATTTCAGGACGGTATCTACTATAAGGCCACTTCATCGAGCGAAACTTCCACCCTGGCCAATGCCGCGGGTACGGAGTTCGACGATCAGATCAAGCTGGAATACGACGAGAACGGATGGTCCACCGTGACCACCTCGTCCAGCATAGTGTATGTGCCTGTCTATCCGACACCTTACGGCTGGAGCACATATTCGTATTATCCTTATTCTTATTATTATCCGTACAGTTCGTGGTACTATGGCAGCAGCTGGTACTGGAACGACTGGTACTGGTATGACTGGTATTGGAACGACTGGTACTGGTATGACAGGCATTACGGATATCGTCCGGGCCCGGACCCTCACCACGGCTGGCATCCGGACAGAGACCCGGGTCATCACGGTTCGTCCTATGCCCGCAGAGGGAACTACACCCCGCATTCCGGCACATCTGCCAGAAGTTCAGGAACAGGCGCCCGCGTGCGTTCGGCAGGCACTTCTTCTTCGTCATCGTCTGCAACGCGAAGCGGCACTTCTGCATCTTATAACAGGACTTCTCCTACCAGAAGCGCCACCACTTCGTCCGGCACCACGCGAAGCACTTACAGAAGTTCTTCTTCTTCAAGCAGTTCGCACAGTCCGTCATACAGAAGTTCAGGCAGCACCTCGAGGAGTTCGTCAGGCACCGTGCGCAGTTCGTCGGGCAGTTCGAGGAGCACTTCGCACAGCAGCAGCGGAACATCGAGAGGTCGCAGGTAGGATTTAACATAGAGAAGTTTATATGAGAAAATATATATTTTCAGCTTTGGCGTTGCTGTCTTCGATAGGGCTCGGGGCCCAGTCGATGATGGACGCCTATACATTCGGGGCTACGGAATATCTGGGAACGGCGAGGGTCGTCGGCCTGGGCGGAGCGGTAGGCGCACTCGGCTCGGACCTCGGTACCGTCACCGTGAACCCTGCCGGCTCGGCTGTCGCGGGATACAGCCAGTTCGTCATCTCGCCGTCGCTGAGCACGTCCCTTACGAACACCACATTCTCCCTTGACCCCACATCGGACGGGAAGAATGCCAATTCTGTCAGCAGAACGAGGTTCAAACTCCCTAACATAGGGCTGTCATCACGATACAGCACGGGCGTATCCGGCATAAGTATGACATTGGGCGTTGTTTTGAATACCACTTACGATTATAACTACGAGCACGAGGGCTACGGGCTCAACGGTTATGCATCCAAATTCGCCGAGATGGCCCGTGCTGCGGACGGCCTTACCGCCGCGCAGCTCGAGAGCAGCTCGTTCTATGACAATTATCCTGACCTGTGGGATGTCGGAATGGGATACAAGGCAGGTCTTATCAACGGCTACGGCACGGCCAACCAGTACGTGGGCTGCACCGAGGT
>CAYMDZ010000082.1:1590-4880 GCA_964389355.1 uncultured Muribaculaceae bacterium
CCTGTCGCAGGCCTGCGTCTCGGATTCGCATACCAGACTCCTACCATAATGGACATCAGGGAGTACTGGCAGCACAGCGGCAAGGTTAATTACGCTAACGGCACGTCTTTCAGCGCCAGCAGCCCTGAAGGAACCTACGAATATTCTGTGCGCACACCGCGCCATTTTGACTTCAGTGCGGCCTACACTTTCGGAAGGCTCGGCCTCATAAGCGTGGACGGCTCGATAGAGAACTACTCCTGCGTGAAGTTCAGCGATGTGGACGACACAGGCACGTTCGACTTCCTGAACGCCGCCACCAAGGCCTTCAGCGGATGTGCGTATGAGCTCCGTGTGGGCGCAGAGGTGAACGTGGCGAAGAATTTCGCCGTGCGCGCCGGCTGGAACATGAAGACCTCCGCGGAGAAATACTACACCGTGGACGGCGAGCCGTTCTATTACGAGGATTATAACGACGATTACTATGTGGGAAGGAAGTCCCTCCCGGGTAACGGCCAATATGTGAACAATATCCGCTCAAGCTATTCGATCGGTCTGGGATACAACCCCGCCGGCAGTTTCTTCGCTGATTTCGCAGTAAGATACACCAAACTGCCGGAGACTTCGTACCAGCCGTTCTACAGCTACGACGATGTATATTCTCCTGTCTTCTACAGCACCAGGGCCAGAATCAACGCTGTGCTCACGCTGGGATTCAGGTTTTAATGGACCAAGATGAAATTTACTGCCAAAGAACTTGCTGAAGCGCTTCACGGTACCGTGGATGGAGATCCTACCGTAGAAGCGTCTTCTTTTGCCAAGATTGAACACGGAAAGCCGGGGACTCTGAGCTTTTTCGCGAACCCCAAATACGAACAGTACGTCTATACCAGCAAGGCTTCCATCCTGCTGGTGAACAAGGACTTCCAGCCTGCGGGCCCCGTCACTCCCACTATGGTGAGGGTCGAGAATGCATACAGCGCGCTCGCCGACCTTCTGGAATATGTCAAGCAGCAGAACCGCACCTACAAGCGTCACCGCGGCAGATGCCGTGTGGCCAGGGGAGCGAAGATCGGCAGGAAGGTCTGGATAGGGGACTATGTGACCGTGGGAAAGAAGACCGTCATAGGCGATTTCACGAAGGTCTGCGACAACGTCACGATAGGCGAGAACGTGAAGATTGGCAGCAAATGCATAATCTATCCGGGTGTGGTGATATTTGCCGACACCGTGATAGGGGACAGAACCATCCTGCACGCAGGATGCATTATCGGGGACGACGGCTTCGGGAATGCTCCGCAGCCTGACGGCACCTTGAAGAAGATAGAACACGTGGGCAATGTCATCATCGGCAGCGACGTGGAGATTGGCTCGAATACCACAGTGGACAAGGCCCCTATGGAGTCAACCATCATCGCGGACGGCGTCAGGATAGACAACCTCTGCCAGATAGCCCACAACGTGCAGGTCGGCGAGAACTCCGTGATGGCAGCGCAGACCGGTATCGCAGGCTCCGCCATTATAGGCAAGAACTGCATCCTGGCCGGACAGGTAGGTGTGATTGGCCACATCAAGATGGCTGACAAGACCACCGTTTGCGCTCAGGCCGGAGTGATAGGGAATGTCCGCAAGAGCGGTCAGGTACTCGTCGGTATGCCGGCCATCCCGCATCCTACATATATGAGGGCGTACGCCAAATTCAAAGCAAGCGGCGAAGAATAAAGAATTTTGTTTATCTTTGCGCCCACCAAAATTCGGCCATGAATCAGAGAACGTTAAAAAACACATATACTTTTGAGGGGAAGGGACTGCATTCGGGAAAGACCGTGCATATGCGCGTGTGTCCTGCTCCGGAGAATACCGGCATAAGGTTTCACCGCACGGACCTGGGGCCTGACGCTTTCGTGGATGCCGTGGCCGAGAACGTCTCTCTGACCTCGCGCAGCACCACCATTTCCAGGGACAAGGTGTCTGTCAGCACGATAGAGCATCTGCTGTCAGCCCTCACCGGACTTGGCATAGACAACGCCCTGGTGGAACTGGACAATGTGGAGGTTCCGATTCTGGACGGCAGCGCCGAGAAATACGTGGAGGTGATGGCTCCGGACGGAGTTCAGGAGCAGAACGCCCCGCGAAAATACATAGAGATATCCAGCGAATTCGTATACAAGGACGAGAAGAGCGGCTCGTACATCAAGCTCCTCCCGGCGGATAGCCCGAGTTACGAGGTCACCATAGACTTCAATTCCGAAGTGCTTGGCGTGCAGACCGTTACCTGGGACTTTTCGAAAGACTACGTGAAGGAGATAGCGCCCTGCAGGACGTTCTGCTTCCTTCACGAGATACAGATTCTCGCGAGTCTGGGCCTGGTGAAGGGCGGCGATCTGGACAATGCCATCGTGGTGGTCGAGAAGCCGGTCTCACCTCTTATCGTATCTCGCCTGGCCAAATCGTTCGGCTATCCCGAGATGAAGCTCACCCGGAAGGGGTACCTCAGCGACATTCCGCTGCATTTCCCGGACGAGTGCGGAAGGCACAAGCTTCTGGACCTTATGGGAGACCTGAGACTTGCCGGCGGATTCCTGAAGGCGAAAGTGATAGCATACAAGCCTGGTCACAGCATTAACACCAGGGTTGCCAAACTCATATAAAATTTTACGGAAATGGTTAATATACATCCACTTGCCACGGTTCATCCGGGCGCCAAACTGGGCGACAACGTAGAGGTTGGACCTTACGCTTTCATCGACGACAACGTCGAGATAGGCGACGGCTGCAAGATCTATCCGCACGCCACCATATTCTCTTATGTAAAGATGGGAAAGAACTGCAACGTCTTCCCGGGAGCTGTCGTGGGCGCTGTCCCTCAGGACCTCAAGTTCGACGGCGAGATCACTTACGTGGAGATAGGCGACAGGGTGAACATCCGTGAATGCGCCACCATCAACCGCGGCACCAAGGCCAGCGGGAAGGGCGTCACGAAGATAGGCAACGACACCCTTATAATGTCATACGTTCACGTCGCTCACGACTGCAGGGTCGGAAACCACTGTATCCTGGTAAGTTACGTAGGCATAGCCGGCGAGACCGACGTGGATGACTGGGCGATTCTCGGCGGCAGCACCGTGGTGCACCAGTTCTCGCACATCGGTAAGCACGCCATGGTGGGCGGCGGCAGCAAGGTGAACAAGGACATTCCGCCTTACTCCCTGTGCGGCCGTGACCCTATCTGCTATGTGGGCATCAACCTTGTGGGCCTCCGCCGCCGCGGATTCGAATCCGACACCATACGCTATATCAAGGACATCTAC
>CAYMDZ010000083.1:0-4874 GCA_964389355.1 uncultured Muribaculaceae bacterium
CTGCAAAGCGATTATTTTTTACTAAATTTGTAGGATTGCCTTCGCGGAAGCGGCGTTCCAAACCGGAACGGACAAAACCGAAACGACCCTAAACAACGACAAGGCAACGAGAATACAACTAACGAGAAAATAACGGTAAAAAGTAAAAGATATGTTTAAAGGACAACCTAAAGGCCTGTTCGCTCTCGCACTGGCAAACACCGGAGAGAGGTTCGGCTACTACACGATGCTGGCCATACTGGCCCTTCTGATGCAAGCAAAATTCGGCTGGGATGAAGCCGCTGCGGGAAACGTCTATGCCATTTTCCTCGCGGGAGTATATTTCATGCCTTTCTTCGGAGGCATTCTGGCCGACAAGATCGGCTACGGAAAATGCGTCACCATAGGTATCGCCGTAATGTTCCTCGGCTACCTGTCCCTGACCCTTCCGACCAGCGGTGATGCGGCCAAATACATAATGTTCGCCGGACTGGCCCTCATCGCAATAGGCACGGGCCTGTTCAAGGGCAACCTCCAGGTGCTGGTGGGCAACCTCTACGACGACCCGAAATACGCCGACAAGCGCGACTCCGCATTCAGCCTCTTCTATATGGCCATCAACATCGGCGCCATGTTCGCCCCTGCCATGGCCAAGAAGATCACCAACATCTACCTTAACGGCCAGGGATTCGTCTATGACGCAGCCAATACCGACCCTGCATATCTCGAGGCCCTGTCAGGCGCATACGGACTGTGCTTCGGAGTAGCCTGCATCTCGCTTATCCTCTCCGTAGCCATCTACTTCGGCTGCAGGAACTGGTTCAAGCACGCCGACGTGAACACCAAGCAGGCCAAGAAGCAGGATGCCAATGTAGTGGAGCTCACCCCGAAACAGACCAAGGACAGGCTCGTGGCCCTTCTTCTGGTGTTCGCGGTAGTCATCTTCTTCTGGATGGCATTCCACCAGAACGGCAGCGCCCTCACCTTCTTCGCGAAGAAATACACGAACCTCTCCATCACCGGCCCTATGAGGCTCTGCTTCAACATCGGAAGTCTTGCACTCATCGCCATTTCGGTTTACACCCTGTTCGGAGCATTCCAGGCCGAGACGAAGAAAGGCAAGCTCACTCTGGGCGCAGTCACTCTTCTTCTCTGGGGCGGAGCATATGCCCTGTACGCAGGGATGGGCGCCACCATCGCCGCACAGCCTTCAGATTTCCAGCAGTTCAATCCGTTCTTCGTAGTCGCCCTCACCCCTGTGTCAATGGCACTGTTTTCAGCATTGGCCCGCAAAGGCAAGGAACCTAGCGCACCGAAGAAGATCGCTCTGGGTATGCTCGTGGCGGCCCTCGGATTCGTAATCATAACGGTAGCTTCCATTGGCCTTACATCCCCTATGGATCTGGGAGACAAGACCGAGCCTGTTCTCGGGCCAAGCTGGCTGATCTGCACCTACCTCACCCTCACGTTCGCCGAGCTGCTGCTCTCCCCTATGGGAATCAGCTTCGTCACGAAGGTGGCCCCTCCTAAATACAAGGGTATGATGATGGGCGGATGGTTCGCTGCCACAGCCATAGGCAACTACCTGAGCAGCATTCCTTCCAAACTCTGGAACAAGATTCCTCTCATGGCCAACTGGGGCATCCTCATCGCGCTCTGCCTCATCTCAGCCATCATAATGTTCGCAGTGCTCAAGAAAGTCGAAGCGGCTACACAGGACTAAATGAAGAAAAGGCTCATCACGGCGCTGATGCATCTGTTCGCGGCGCTTCCCCTTCCCGTACACCGGTTCAACGCACATATAATCGGGTTTATCGCCAGATACATAGTGCGTTACCGCTACGGCGTGGTGAAGGACAACGTCGAGAAAGCCTTTCCTGAAAAAAGCCCGAAGGAACATAGACGGATAATCCGGGACTTCTACCTTCATTTCGGTCAGATAGTCTGCGAGATGATATGGTTCGGAGGATGCGGCCCGAAGAGGCTGCGCCGTTCGCATATCGTGGAGGTGGTCAACCCCGAAGAGGCCAACCGTCTTCACGACGTCGCCCGCGGAACCATCGTGCTGTGTTCGCACAACGGGAACTGGGAACTCTACGGAGGCATCCCGTACTTCAACTACACTGACGCGCCGTTCGCCGTGAATTACGACAATGCGGGCGTGGTGTACAGAAAGCTCCGCAACCCGATGTGGGACGAGATATTCAGGGAGAACAGAGTCGCCCCGCACAGGGAGTTCAAGAACATAGTGGAGTCGTCGAACATCCTGCGCCATATCCTTACGCACCTGGATCAGAAGATGTTCTACTTCATGATCAGCGACCAGTGGCCATACTTCACGGCGCCTTCCTACGTGATGGTGAACTTCATGGGACGAAGGACCCGCACGATGAGCGGCGGGGCGGCCGTGGCGAAAAAATACCGCCTGGCCGTAAGTTACCTCTCCATAACCAGGAACAAACGCAAAAAAAATTATAACTTTGAGTTCAAGACCATCTGCGACGATGCCTCCGCGATGAGCGTACAGGAGATAATGGACCGGTACTACCGTCTGCTGGAGGAAGACATCAGGAAAGACCCTGGGAACTACCTCTGGTCCCACAGAAGATGGAAAAAAATAGATCAGGTATGAAAAAGCACATCACAGGGCTCATTGTTCTTATGCTGGCATGCGCGCCTGCCCTGGCCGGGAAGAATCCCCTCCGCCAGCAGATCTACTCTCTGCCTCAAAGCGTGGTGACCGTAAGCGTACAGACCACGCAACAGCGCATCACCGCCGGCCCTTACGCCCGTTATGCCAATTCCCTTCTGGGCATCTCCACCGTTGAGCGCGACAGCACCCTGTTCACCATCTCCGGAATCACCATCACCTGCGGGAGCGAGCCCGACCAGTCGAAAAGATACAGCGTCCTTCTGGACGAAAACGGGCAGATCACATTCAATGAACTCGCCGAAAAGGGCCTCATCTGCACAGGCTGCCCTTCACCGGATGCCAAGTCTGAAGTCACCCTGCCGGTAACCCCCGTCAGCCCCATCGCAAGGGACAATTCCAAAAAGACCGCCGAGAAAGCAGCACAGGCTGCCGAGAGCATCAGAAAATACCGTGAGGACAGATACAACATCCTTATCGGAAACACCGATGCTACATATTCAGGCGAAGCCCTCGGAGCGGCCGTCAGCGAGCTGAGCCGGGAGGAAAACGAGCTTCTGGCCATGTTCCTGCCTGACATTCAGACATATACCGACACTGCCAGTTTCGATTTCCTACTCTCGCCAAGTCTTCCACGCAGAATAGAAGCCTTCTGCTTCAGCCCGTCGCTCGGAGTTCTGCCAAGCGGATCGCCCGAAGGCATACCGTATTATCTGGACATCACCGTAAACAGCTGCTCCGCCGCCCAGGCTCAGGCCACAAACAAGGACAGTTCGGCACGGATACGCTACAGAGTGCCCGCGATATGCGAAATAAAGCTCTGCTGCTATGACCACGTGCTCTGCCACGTGAGGGTTCCGGTCTATCAGTTCGGAACGGAAGAAACGATTAATCTTTAAACACACAATATCATGACCATCAAAGATCTCAATCCATCAGTCGTATGGAACAATTTCTATAACATCACCAGAATTCCGCGCCCATCCAAGCACGAAGAGAAGATCAGGGAATATCTCCTGAACTGGGGCAGGGAGCACGGCCTCGATACATTTGCCGACGAGACCGGGAACGTCATCATCCGCGTGCCTGCCACCCCTGGTTACGAGAACCGCAAAGGCGTTATCCTTCAGGGACATATGGATATGGTACCTCAGAAGAACTCCGACAAGGTGCACGATTTTCTCACCGACCCTATCGAGACCCGCATTGAAGGAGAATGGGTCAAGGCCTGCGGCACCACTCTGGGAGCCGATGACGGACTGGGTGTGGCATTCGCGCTGTCCGTAGCCGAGAGCAAGGACGTTCCTCACGGACCGATAGAGATTCTGGTCACCTACGACGAGGAGACCGGAATGACCGGAGCGCAGTGCCTCAAGAGCGGCGTGCTGAAGGGAGATATCCTCATCAACCTGGACTCCGAGACCGAAGGCGAGCTGTACGTGGGCTGCGCCGGCGGCGTGGACGCTTCAGCCGAAGGAACCTACGCTCTCAAAAACTGTCCTGACGGATATCAGGCATACGCCTTCAGCGTGAAGGGATGCCAGGGCGGACACTCCGGAATGGATATCAACCTCTACAGGGCCAATGCGAACAAGATAGCGGCACGCCTGCTTCTCCCGCTTCTGCACGCAGAGGACGTCAAGCTCGTAAGTCTGGAAGGCGGCACCCTTCGCAACGCCATCGCCCGCGAATGCTTCGCCACCCTCTATATAAAGGACTATAAGAAAGCCAAAGCCTTCCTGGACGCCAGAGCCGCAGACATACTCAAGGAATATGCGGTCACCGACCCTGATATGAACATCAACCTCACCCCTTGCGAATGCACGGCGCAGTACGTGGACGACAAGGACGCGCTCACCATACTGAACGCCATACTCGCCTGCCCGGACGGAGTGGAGAGGATGAGCCCTTCAATCCCTGACCTGGTCGAGACTTCCACCAATATGGCTATGGTCCGCGTCGGCGAAGGAAAATACGGCGTACACAGCCTTCTTCGCAGTTCCATAGATTCTGCCAAGGACGCCCTCTGCGAGAAAATGCAGGCGGTATTCGACCTGGCCGGTGCCAAGTTCACCCTCAGCGGAGCATATTCAGGATGGGCTCCGAACCCTAAATCAGAGATTCTCGAGATAATGACGGGCATTTACCACGACCTCTACGGCGAGGATGCCAAGGTTATAGCCATACACGCCGGTCTGGAGTGCGGAATCCTGTCCGGAGCATATCCTCACTGGGATATGGTATC
>CAYMDZ010000084.1:0-4865 GCA_964389355.1 uncultured Muribaculaceae bacterium
AGTTACGAGATGTGTGCCAAGGCCTTCCGCGCCGGATGGGCCGGAGCGGCCTTCAAGACCATCTGCACCTTCCCGCAGCACGAGGCCTCTCCCCGTTTTTCCACCATTACGAACCATTCGAACTCCTTCTGCGGGTTCAAGAACATAGAACAGCTCTCCGACCACAGCGTCGAGGAGAATATGGAAGTCTTCCGCCGTCTCAAGGCCGAGTTCCCGACCAAGGTGATCATCGCTTCGATAATGGGCCAGAACGAGCAGGAGTGGACTTATCTTGCACGCCAATGCGAACTCGCCGGAGCCGATGTGATAGAATGCAACTTCTCGTGCCCGAATATGGAATCCGACCAGCTCGGCGTTACGATTGGCCAGGACCCTGTCCTGATAGAAAAATTCACCCGCGCCGTGCGTCGCGGAACAAAACTTCCGGTGCTCGCGAAGATGACTCCGAACATCACAGATATGGTGCCTATGGCTGCCGCCGCGAAGAAGGGCGGCGCCGACGGTATCGCGGCCATCAATACGATAAACAGCATTACCGGCGTGAATATCAATACTTTCACCGCCGAACCTGACGTTCATGGAAGCTCCATCGTGGGCGGTTATTCAGGCCAGGCCGTAAAGCCGATTGCGCTTCGCTTCATCTCCGACATGGCCAGAAGCGAGGAGCTTAAGGGTATGCACCTCAGCGGAATGGGCGGCATAGAGAACTGGATAGACGCCGTGGAATTCCTTTCGCTCGGAGCCGGAAGCCTTCAGATAACCACGGCCGTGATGCAGTACGGTTACCGTATCATCGACGATCTGGTGGACGGTCTCAGGTATTATCTTAAGGTCAAGGGCTTCAGTAATGTGAAGTCCATAATCGGCGCCGCCGTGGGAAGCATAGTGCCTCACAACCAGCTCGAACGCGACACGGTACTTCTTCCGAAGTTCAATTACGACAAGTGCATAGGCTGCGGCAGATGCTATATATCCTGCTATGACGGAGGTCATCAGGCCATCGAATTCGACATCGAGGACAGACGTCCGCGTCTTGACGCAAAAAAGTGTGTGGGATGCCACCTCTGCAGGCTTGTGTGCCCTTCCAAGGCCATAGGCGTGGCTGTCAAGCGTATCGACAGGGCAGTCTAGTCCTGCTGCTGCAGCTTCTTGTTCTCCTTTTCGGAAAGTTTTCTGATATTGGCGGCGGTGGTGAGTATGCTCATTCCGCCGTCTTCAAGTTTGGCCTGGCTGCTGCTGTATTCCTCGCGGGCCTTGTCCAGGGCTTCGCCCATCTTCCGGTAGTGCTCGCGGAACTGGTTTACGCGGGTCACCATCTGCTCGGCCAGCTTGTACACTTCGCGCTGATTGGCAGCCTGCGCTATATTGGTCCAGGACAGCCTGATGAGGCGGAGGGCCCCGTAAAGGCTCTGCTCATCAGCGATATAGACGTTCTTGTCTGCGGCGTCACGCCACAGTTTCGGATCGGCGTTGAGGGCGGTCCACAGCGCTCCGGTGTTGGGTACGAACATAATCACGTAGCCGGCGCTCTGCTTCGGCGGGGCGATGTATGAGGAGTAGTCTTTCTCTGCCAATTCCTTGTAGTGCTTGCGCAGACTTTCGATGTGCATTTTCAGATATTTCTCGCGGCTCGCCTCGTCTTCGGCGTTGATGTAGTCCACGTAGGCGGTGAGCGACACCTTGGAGTCTATGATTACCTCCCTGGTCTGGTCCAGATGGAGGATGAGGTCCGGACGCATTATGCCTCCGGCGGCGTTCTTGACAGGTTTTCCGCACCCGTCGCAGATAGTGGCCTGCACGTCGAAGTGCCGGCCTTCGGTAAGGCCCTGTGATGAAAGCAGTTCCTCGAGCACGGTCTCGCCCCAGTCTCCCTGCACTTTCGTTCCGTGCCTGAGGGCATTGGCCAGTTCGTCCGCGCTCTTGCGGGTGTTCTCGCTCTCGGTCATCAGGTGGCGCAGATGCTCGCGCAGTTCGCCGTTCCTTTCGCTCTGGCTTTTCTCGTTCTCGGCTATCTTCTTCTGCAGGCTTTCGAGCTGCTCCTTGAGAGGGTCCACTATCTGGCCAAGGCTTTCCCTGTTGTTCTTCGAAAGCTCGTCCTGACGGGTCTTCAGCAGCTGGGTGGTCTCGTTCTTGATCTTCTCGTCGAGACCCTTGATGGCCTCGTCGAATTTGCCCTGCAGAATGTCTATGGTCTGCTGATGGGCCTTCTCCTTGTCGGCCAGACTGTCCTCAAGGCGTTTCTTTTCGGCCTCGAGGGCGGCAGTGCAGGCTGCGTCCTTGGATTTCTGGATATTTCGGCAGATGATGGCGGCCACGCCGCCGGCAAGAATGGCTCCTGCGAGAAATGCTAGTATCAGTTCCATGGTTCAAAGATACATAAAAATGAAATGAGTTGTGACCTCACGGCGACAACTCATACTAACCACATAATTAATAACACTAAAACTAATAACCAATAGGTTGATGGCTAAGAACTAGCACTTGCTCAACCCGGATACAAAGGTAATGCAATTTTTTATATTTGCAAAATATTTTAATAAATTTTTCAAAAAATTTTGCATTTATTTTTCTTCGCCATGAAAATGTGCCTCCTGTGTGCATCAGTGGCCGGTTCGAAGATTAAAATTTATTTTCTTCTTCGTGCTGTCTGGCCGTATTTTCTATGGCTTCTTCGTGTCCGGTCAGCGCATTGAAGGCGGAAAACTGTCCTGCCCGGGCATCGAGGCTCATCTTCGGGTGCCGGCTTTTCGGCCTTTCGAGGTTTATTATCTGTTCATATTTGGGATTCATGCCTTGTGTCCTCCTATCTGTTTGTTTCTTTCGCGGGCTGTGGCCCCTTCCTCGAAGCTGTATCCCTTGAGTATGGAGTTGCTTCCGAACTTCTTCTTTATCGAGAGAAGTGCCTCTTGAAGCTCGCGTTCCTTTTCCGGTGCCGCCCGGCGGGTGTCGTCCGCTGCATCGAAAAGTGAAAGCTGGCGGAATTCTTTTGCATCCGCTTCCGTGGAGAGTTTGTTCACCGCGATGTAGATGCGTCTGATGAGAAGTTTCCTGGAGACCTGGGTCTCGAAGATGTGCTTGACGGCGGCGGAAAAGGCCGCTCCGGAAGAGGTCGGTTCCTCCCAGTTGAAAGTCCCCTGGCTGTGTTTCGGAACTTTTCTGCCGTAATAGTCCAGCTCCGTATCGCCCTCGAAATGCGGGTTGTCCTCGAGGTTCTGCGGGTCGTAGATGACTGTCAGCACCAGCTGGGGGCACACCAGGGCCTTTTCCACCAGGGTGAGCGACAGGGCGTCCATCATCTCGAGGGCCACTATCAGGGCTTCGTCATAATGGTACGGTCTGGCGAGCACCTGGCTGCGGCTCAGGGAATTGGTCTGCGGTCTGTAGGACTTGATGGCCTGCATCGTGCAGGGTTCATATCCCCAGGCGTGGTCTATCAGCAGTTCGGCATTTACTCCGAACTCCTTGAACAGGAATTCTTCGTTTTTCAGGGAGCACAGCGCGACATCGCCCATGGTCATAAGTCCGAATTTCTCCAGATGGGCCGCCGTGCCTCTGCCCACGCGCCAGAAATCGGTGAGCGGCCGGTGTTCCCACAGCTGTCTGCGGTAGGACATTTCGTCCAGTTCGGCTATGCGCACGCCGTCGCTGTCGGCCGGTATGTGCTTGGCCACTATGTCCATAGCCACTTTGCACAGGTACAGGTTCGTGCCAATGCCCGCCGTGGCGGTGATGCCGGTCTCGCGCAGTACTTCGCGTATGATCTTGATGGTGAGATCATGGGCGGACAGTCCGTAGGCCGCCAGGTAGTGCGTGGCGTCGATGAACACCTCATCTATTGAATAGACGTGAATGTCTTCGGCGGAGAAATATCTCAGGTAAATGTCGTAAATCCTGGTGCTGCAGGCTATGTAGTGCGACATCCGTGGCGGAGCGACGATGTAAGTTATGGGGTCCTTCCGGTGGCGGTTCAGCTCCTTCACCCTCTGCTCAACCTCCCACAGGCGCGCCCTTCCGCCTATCCCGTAGGCCTTCAGCGAAGGGGAGACTGCCAGGCACACGGTCTTGTTGGTCCTGGACTCGTCGGCTACCACCAGATTCGCGGTCAGCGGGTCCAGGCCCCTCTCCACACATTCGACAGAGGCGAAGTAGGATTTCAGGTCTATGGCGATGAAAGTGTTCACGCCCTTTCTCCGAATATCGCGGTGCCGATGCGCACCATCGTGGCTCCGTGCCTTACGGCTATGGGCCAATCCTCGGACATCCCTATGGACAGCTGGTTGAAGTCGGTCAGCTCCGGGAAGAGGTCCTTCAGGTAGGCCATGAACGAGTCTATCCTGTCGAAATCGGCCTCGACGGTCTGCGTGTCGTCGGTGTGCGTGGCCATACCCATAAGGCCGCAGAAGCGGATGCGTGTGTATTTTTCAGAATTGAAGAGCAGTTCCAGAATCTCCTCCTCCCAGAAGCCCTGCTTGCTCTCCTCGGCCGCGATGTGCACCTCCAGAAGCACGTTTACGGTCTGTTCGTGTGCCAATCCCCACTTCTGTATCTCATCCAGCAGATGGGTGCTGTCAACGGACTGAACCAGAGATACATAGGGGAGCACGAGCTTGAGCTTGTTCGTCTGCAGGTGCCCGATGAAATGCCACTGCACGCCGGGGTATGCCTGCCTGTCCAGCTTTTCCGCCTTTTCGGCCAATTCCTGCGGCCTGCTCTCGGCAAATACTCTCTGCCCGGCTTCACAGGCCTGCTGTATGGCCTCCAGCGGATGGAATTTGCTCACTGCCACCAGCTCCACGTTCTCCGGAAGCTGCTCACGGATGTCCCTGATGTTTTCTGCGATGCTCATATATGCAAATATACTCCTT
>CAYMDZ010000085.1:0-4858 GCA_964389355.1 uncultured Muribaculaceae bacterium
AAGCAGTACGCTTGAAATCCCCCTGTAGGCAGGGTCGGTGTCGGGGAACAGATGCCCGATGTCGCCGAGGGCCAGCGCGCCGAGCAGCGCGTCGCAAAGCGCGTGAAGCGCCACGTCCCCGTCCGAATGCGCCACAAACCCCGTTTCCGAAGGAATCTGCACGCCGCAAAGCCACATTGGCAGGCCTTCGCGGAGCTGATGCACGTCATACCCCTGGCCAATTCTGTAATCTGTCATAATAATCTGTTGCTCGTTGATTCCACAAATTTAAGTTTTATTTCCGGATAATAATTAAATTTGCGCAAGCAACGTAGTATCGATCTACAAGCGTAGCGTGTGCGTGGGAAGAAAGTTTCGCAAGTGGCGCACAATGCTATATAACAATTTTAATTACTTGCGGAACTTGACTTTATGGCTATTTTCAATTGGTTCGGCGAAAGCGAACACAGGGTGTTCAATTACAAGCCCCGCTATTATGACCCGGATGAAGAGGCACGCAAAAAGAAGTTCGGGAAAGTGGACGGCTCCGAAGAGAAAAAGAAGGAGGACTATGCCCCCGGCTCTTATGTCAGGGGCGCGTTCCGCGACGGGCACTACAGCAAGGAGAGAAGCCACGCGACCAAGGCCGGGAACATCATCGGCATCATCGGACTGCTGCTCATCGCAGTGGTACTCATATACATAGCCAAGTTCTATATGCTCTTGTAAAATGGAAGAAAGCATTCTTAAAGCAGTCGAAGTTCTCAAAAAGGGAGGACTCATCCTGTACCCGACGGACACCATCTGGGGAATCGGGTGCGACGCCACGAACGAAAAGGCGGTGGAAAAGGTATATGCGCTCAAGCGGCGCGCTGATTCGAAGGCGCTTGTCCTGCTGGCCAGCGACCTGGACATGGTGGCACGCTACATAAAGGAGATCCCGCAGATGGCCCTGCAGCTGGTGGAAGTCAATGACGCCCCAATGACCATCATCTATCCGGGAGCGTGCGGACTGGCGCCCAACGCAGTCGCCGAAGACGGCACCGTGGGAATGCGCATTCCGCTCGAAGGCTCGTGCATAGACATAGTCCGCAGGCTTGGCAGGCCGCTGGTATCCACTTCGGCCAACATCTCCGGCCAGCCGTCCCCAAAGTGCTACGCCGACATCTGCGATGAGATTAAAAACGGCGTGGACTACATCGTGGACCCTGCGCTGGAAAGCGGCGAGACCGGAAAGGCCAGCCAGATAATCAAGGTGGGTCTTGACGGAGAGATAAAGATAATCAGGGCATAATGGGCAGAATTCATCAACTCTCTTCACAGCTTTCGAATATGATAGCCGCCGGGGAAGTGGTCGGAAGACCAGCTTCCGCGGTCAAGGAGCTGCTGGAAAACGCCGTGGACGCCGGAGCCGACAGGATTCACCTGATAGTAAAGGACTCCGGGCGCACGCTGATCCAGGTCATAGACAACGGCTGCGGAATGGGTGAAGAAGACGCTCTGCTCTGTTTCGAAAGGCACGCCACCTCGAAAATCGCCACTCCGGAAGACCTGGAGCAGATCCGCACCTTCGGATTCAGGGGCGAGGCGCTCGCATCCATCGCCGCCATAGCGCAGGTGGACCTCAAGACCAGAAGGGAAGAGGACGAAGTGGGAGTGCACGTCACCGTGGAAGGTGGCGAACTTAAGGGAAAACAGTCAGAGAACTGCCCCAAAGGCACCTCCATTGAGGTCAGGAACATCTTCTACAACACTCCGGCCAGAAGAAAATTCCTCAAGTCCGACGGCATAGAATTCAAGCATATCGTGGAGGAGTTCACCCGCGTGAGCATCACCAGGACAGACATTGAATTCATCCTCACCCACAACGGAAAGGACTGCCTGGTGCTCAGGAAAACCCAGGGCCTGAAATTCCGCATCCTGGACCTGCTGGGAAGCGGTGTGGTGGGCGATGTCGTGGATCTTCAGGCCAAGACCAGACAGGTGGACATCACAGGTTACATCGGCCGGCCGCAGAGCGCGAAAAAGACGCTCGGGAACCAGTACCTGTTCGTGAACGGCCGGTTCTTCAAAAGCGCATATCTGCACAAGGCCATAATGAACGCCTACTCCGAGATGACCCCGGACGGGCTTACACCTTCGTATTTCATATTCCTTACGGTGGACCCGCAGACGCTGGACGTCAACATAAGCCCGACCAAGACCGAAGTCAAGTTCGAGAACGATTCCCTCATCTTCCAGACCCTGTACGCCTGCGTAAGGGAAACCCTGGGAAAGAACGGATTCGGGGAGATGATAGACTTCGATGCGGCCGGAGCGCTGGATCTGCCGCAGCTGGGCCGGGAGGACACCTCGTTCAGACCGTCCGAAATATCCGCCGGGATAGATTTCAACAGCGACTACAACCCTTTCGATACCCCTTCAGAGGCCTCACGTGAACCGGGCCAGACCAGAGGCGGATCATATCAGACCGGCCATATGTTCGAGAAGAGGCAGGACTATGGGATGCTGTTCGAGAAAGACACCGCCCCAGCGCCGCAGCCGCGTGTCGAGCAGTTCCTCGTGGGCAAAAAATACATCTTTACCCCCATGGATGCCGGTTTTATGGTGACCAACATCAGACGGGCCCAGGTGCGCATCCTCTATGAAGAGATGCTCGAAGCCCTGAAAGGAAGCGCCAATGTCTGCCAGACGGCCCTCTTCCCCGTGCAGGTGCAGATCGGAACCGCCTGCATACCTCTCATAGAAGAGAATTCCGAGTTCCTCTCACGTCTCGGATTCGACATAACCGTCTTCGGCAGCGACACCATAGTGGTCGCCGGAGTGCCCCAGGGCTATGATTTCGACGAAAAGTCCATCCAGAAGGCCGTGGCAGACCTTTTGCAGAGCCTGGAAGAAGAAAAACACTCCTTGCCGGAGATAATGCAGGCCAATGTGGCGAAGAAACTTTCGGAAGCGGGGATTCCGCAGAATTCCTCGATCAGTTCCGTTTCAGCCGCACAGACGCTTCTGGACAGGCTTTTCGCCTGCAAGAATTCCGAACTGACCCCGTCAGGCAAACGGATTTCGAAGCTTATCACCATAGAGGATTTAGACAAATTATTCTGATGCAGTTCAATTACTACAACCGCCCGTCCGGCTTTATGAGCAGCGTGCCGCCGGCTACCAGGAACCTTATCATAATCTGTACACTGGTCTACATAGCGACGCTCATCAACCAGAACTTTATGTACAGCTCCTTCGCGCTGTTCTACCCGAGTTCGCACTATTTCCACTGGTGGCAGCTCTTCACGCATATGTTCATGCACGGAAGCTTCTGGCACCTGTTCTTCAACATGTTCGCCCTCTACACCTTCGGAACGGTGGTGGAAAGGACCATTGGCACGAAGAAGTTCCTCATACTCTACTTCGTCGCCGGGCTCGGAGCCGTGGCTCTGCATTTCGGTGTGATGAACATTCAGCTCGCGACCCTCGAGGCGCAGATCGCTGACGGTTCGGCTTCGGCGCTCAACACCTATGCCAATCTCAAGCGCATTCCTACCGTGGGCGCTTCGGGAGCCATCTACGGACTTCTGATCTCCTATGCGCTCATCTACCCGCAGAACAAGCTCACCCTCATCTTCCCGCCTATAACGATGAGCGCGAAGACCTGGGTCATCATATTCGCAGTCATAGAGCTTTTCACCGGCATCCGCGGTCTGGAAGACGGCGTGGCGCACTTCGCCCATCTCGGAGGAATGCTCTTCGGATGGATGCTGATCGCGTACTGGCGCAGGAAGCACGTCCTGTTCGACGACTATATGAACTGATTTATTACTTGTGAAACTTGAGGGATGGAACTTTTCTACGGACAGCTTTCTGACGACAGTCTTCTCACCTTCGACGGCGAGGAGAGCACGCACATGGTGAAAGTGATGCGCCACCGCGAGGGGGACAGCATCTTCGCCATGGACGGCAGCGGCGTGCTGTTCCATTGCACTCTTCTGGATGCCAATCCGAAAGGCAGCTGCGCGCACATCGACTCGCGCGAGGAGGGCTGGGGGACGGTGCCGTACCGGCTGACATTGGCCTGCTGCCCGACCAAGAACAACGAACGCTTCGAGTGGATGGGCGAGAAAGCCACTGAACTTGGCATGGACTGCCTGGTGCCGGTGATAGGCGAACGGTCCGAGAGGAAGGTTTACAAGACCGACCGTATGCGCAGAATCGTTCTGAGCGCGGCCAAGCAGTCCCTGAAGACCGCCATCCCGGAGGTGAAGGAGCCGGTGAGCGTGCTGGAGTTCATCGCTTCAGCCCCCAAGGACAGTCTGAGGCTCATCGCATACTGTTTCGAAGGCGAAAAACTCTCCATAAGGGAGGCTCTGCAGAACTGTCCGGACAGGCAGAAGATATGCGTTCTCATTGGCCCGGAAGGAGACTTCTCCCCGCGCGAAGTGTCGGAGGCCATCAGGGCCGGATTCAAGGCGGTGCATCTGGGAAGCTCGCGCCTGAGAACGGAAACGGCGGCTCTGTGCAGCGTGGCCAGCGTGTATAACAGGTTCATGCGATGAAAATTGGCCTTGTCAGCGATACTCACGGGGTGTGGAGCCCCGAATTCCAGGACTTTCTGAAGGATGTGGACGTCATCTGGCACGCCGGAGACTGGGGCGGTGACATTGAATTCACGAAGAAGATATCCTCCTGGAAACCGGTCGTGGGCGTGTACGGGAACTGCGACGGACAGGACATCCGGTTCGAATACCCGGCATTCCAGTTCTTCGACTGCGAAGGAATGAGTGTGCTGATGACCCACATAGGCGGTTACCCCGGCAAGTACGACCACCGCGCCAAGGCACTCATTGAGAGCCTCAGACCGCAGATTTTCGTGTGCGGACATTCG
>CAYMDZ010000086.1:0-4852 GCA_964389355.1 uncultured Muribaculaceae bacterium
CGCCCATAATTTTACTTGATTATAGTTTTATACTGTGTTCTTACCTTGCCCTTCGAGATGTTCTGGAGCTTGCCCTGTATCATCTTCCGGCGTATCGGCGCGATGAGGTCGGTGAAGAGATGTCCGTCCAGATGGCTCATCTCATGCTGCACCATACGGCAGTCAAACTTGTCGAACGACTCCACCTTCTTCTCGAAGTTCTCGTCATAATACTCCACCTTGATGGCCTTGGCGCGGGTCACGTCGTAGTACAGGTTCGGAACGCTGAGGCAACCCTCGGTATAGTCGCACTTCTGATCGGACTCCTCGAGAAGGACAGGGTTGATCATAACCCGCTTGAAGCCCTTCAGATAAGGCATCTCCTCAGCCAGGCCGTCGCCGTCCACCACGAGCACGCGCAGCGACACCCCTATCTGGGGAGCGGCCAGTCCGCACCCGTCTGCCACGGCAAGCGTGTCCCACAAATCCTTCACCAGGGCCGTAAGCCCTTCCCTGTCATTAAGATCCGCAGCCGGAGCGACTTTGCGCAACACCTCGCTGCCATATAAGTAAATCGGCTTTATCATTTTCTTTTATCCAGATAGCTCTGCAGTATTATCGCAGCGCTGATTTTATCCACTTCGGTCTTGTCCCTCCTGCGCGAGGATTTCATGCCTCCGTCTATCATCGCCCTGTGCGCGAGAACCGAGGTAAAACGCTCGTCTTCAAGAGTTATGGGAATCTCGGGAAAAGCCTTCTGAAGTTTTTCGATGAATGAATCGACCTGGGGGGCCGCCTGCGCGGGCGCACCGTTCAGATTGAGCGGATAGCCCACCACAAAACGGGTGATGCGCTCCCCTCCGTCTGCGTATTTTTTAAGATAATCTATTATCTTTGCAGACGGCAGAGTATCCAAGGCAGAAGCGAATATCTGAAGAGGGTCACTTACAGCAAGTCCTGTCCGTGCACTTCCGAAGTCTATACCTATGATTCTGTCCATATATGCACTGCAAATTTAGCAAAAGTATGGGAAGTAAAAAAAATCCGAACAAGCGATACAGACTTACTTTGGTGGAGGACGCCACCCACGAAAAGATATATTCCATAAGATTCAGCAAGCTAAGTTTTTTCTCCATCCTGGCCCTCTTCGTATGCGTCCTGATAGGAGGGCTCTACTCGCTGCTGGTCCTCACCCCGCTCCACTACACCATACCCGGCTATCCTGATGCCAATTTCCGCAGCCAGGCCCTCTACAACGCCGTCAAGATCGACTCCCTGGAGAGCGCGATGATACGCTGGGAACTCTATGCGGCCAACATCAACCGCACCCTGAGCGGAGAGCAGACCCTCTCCCTGGAGGAAGTGACCGACAACTCGCACGTCGTCCCTTACCTCGAACAGAAGAGCGCGCAATACCTTCAGCAGCAGGATTCTGTCCTGCGTGCCAAGGTCAGGGAGGAGGAGCAGTTCGGTCTCTCGTCCGGCACGAAGCGCGACCTTCCCATCGAAGGCGTGCATTTCTTCTCGCCGCTGGTGGGCGTCATCTCTAACGGCTTCGATATGGCCACGCATCCCGCAGTGGACATCACAGCGCCTGCAAACAGCGTAGTCAAGGCCTGCCTGGACGGCACCGTAATCTACTCCGGCTGGAGCAACGAATACGGATACACCATCTCCATACAGCACAGCGGAGACATCGTATCCACCTACAAGCATAACCGCAGCCTGCTCAAGAAGCAGGGCGACATCGTCAAGGCGGGCACCCCTATCGCATACGTCGGGAACACCGGCAGCACCTCCACCGGAGACCATCTCCATTTCGAGCTCTGGTACAAGGGCACGGCAGTCAACCCTACCTTATACATATCATTCTGATGGACAAAAGAAAAATCGCCATTCTCGGATCGACGGGCTCCATAGGCACCCAGGCGCTGGATGTCATCAGGCAGCACCGCGACCTGTTCGAGGTGGAACTGATAAGCGCCTACAGGAGCATAGACCTTCTGGCTTCGCAGGCGCGCGAATTCGACGCGGCCAATGCGGTCATCTGCGACGAGGCCCTATACCCCGAGCTCAGCGACCGTCTGAAAGACACTGACTGCAAGGTATTTGCCGGCACGGACAGCCTGTGCGCGCTGGTGAAGTCCGCAAATGTGGACATAGTGGTCGGCGCGATGGTGGGATTCAGCGGACTGCGCCCTACGCTTGCCGCGCTCGAAGCCGGGAAGATAGTGGCATTGGCCAACAAGGAGACCCTCGTGGCCGCCGGAAGCATAGTGACACGCACGATGCGCGAACACGGCGCGGTGATTCTGCCCGTGGACAGCGAGCATTCGGCCATCTTCCAGTGTCTTCTCGCCGCACAGGGCAATTCGGTCACCAGAGTGCATCTGACCGCCTCCGGAGGCCCGTTCCGCACCTGGGACAAGGCCCGCATCAGCCAGGCCAAGGCCAGTGACGCGCTCAAGCACCCGAACTGGAACATGGGCGCGAAGGTCACGATAGATTCCGCCACGATGATGAACAAGGGGTTCGAGATGATAGAGGCCTGCTGGCTGTTCGACCTGGACCCGACTATGGTGAACATCGTGGTGCATCCGGAATCCATCATCCACTCGATGGTGGAGTTCGAAGACGGCGCGGTCATCGCACAGCTCGGATGTCCGGATATGAGGGAGCCTATAGGATTGGCACTCAGCTTCCCCGCACGAGTGTCCGTGGGGAACAGAAAGCTCGATTTCGCGCAGATTGGCAGTCTGCACTTCGAGGCTCCGGACGAAGACAGGTTCCCGAATCTGGCATTGGCCCGGTCGGCATTTCACAGGGGCGGGAACATACCGTGCGTGCTGAATGCCGCGAACGAAGTGGCCGTGAAGGCCTTTCTGGAAGGCAGGCTCAGCTTCTACGGCATCACGGACCTGGTGGAGCACTGTCTGAACGGTGCGGATTTTGTGGCCAATCCGGGACTTGAGGACATATTCCTCACTCACGAACAGACCATAAAGAAAGCGCAGGAATTGATATAAATGACGGTTCTTTTCAAAATCATACAGGTAGTCCTGGCTCTGTCGCTGCTCATCATAGTGCACGAGTTCGGACATTTCCTTTTCGCCAGACTGTTCCACATCAGGGTGGAGAAGTTCTACCTTTTCTTCGATGCGGGCGGGAAGGCGCTGTTTAAATTCAAGAAGGGCGACACGGAGTTCGGCATAGGCTGGCTGCCGTTCGGCGGATACTGCAAGATCTCGGGCATGATAGACGAGTCCCTGGACCTGGAGGGGATGAAGCGCGAACCGCAGAGCTGGGAATTCCGCACCCATCCGGCCTGGCAGAGGCTTTTCGTGATGGCAGGCGGCGTGCTTTTCAACTTCATCTTCGCCATCATAATGTACAGCGTCATCTGCGGCATCTGGGGCACGGCCTACATCCCGAACGACGACGCGCAGATATACCCCAACGAACTGGCCCTCGATATGGGATTCAGGCCGGGAGATCAGATTCTGAGCATGGACGGATACGTCCCGGAGGACTTCTCCTCGCTGCAGGCGGACCTGGTGCGACGGGAAGTGAAACAGGTGCAGGTGCTTCGCGACGGCGACACCACGACCCTGTATATGGACCTGTCCAGAACCTCCGAATGCCTGTCCTCGCCGATGATGTTCGGCCTGGCGATGCCGTTCGTGGTGGATTCAGTGGCTTCCCAGGCCAATTCGGCCGCACTCCGCCGGGGCGACAGGATCCTGACCATCGAAGGCAGCGACGCGCAGTTCTTCCAGGACGGACTTGAGCTTCTCCGGGCCAATGCCGGAAAGGACGTAAGCGCCCGGATACTGCGGGACGGCAAGACCGAAGACATTACCCTGCAAGTGGATACGCTTGGCCGGATAGGGGTGTACATAATGGCTCCGCACGTGGAGAGACGCCAGTACAACGCGGCGCAGAGCCTGACGGAAGGCGTCAGAAAGACCGGCAGCACGATAAGCGGATACCTCAAGGACCTGAAACTGGTGGCGACACCTTCCACCGGAGCCTACAAATCCGTGGGCAGCTTCATAGCCATAGGGCAGGTGTTCCCGAACACCTGGGACTGGTACCAGTTCCTGTCCATCATAGCGCTGCTCTCCATTATGCTGGGAGTGATGAACCTCATCCCTATCCCGGGACTTGACGGCGGACACATAGTGTTCACCCTCTACGAGATGATAAGCGGGAAGAAGCCGTCGGAAAAGTTCCTGGTGGTGACGCAGATGATAGGAATGATACTGCTGTTCCTGCTTATGTTCCTGGCCTTCGGCAATGATATTTCCAGACTAATACACTGAATATGAAAAAGATACTGACCATACTCCTTACGGCGCTCGTCGCCCTGACCTCCTGCAGGCATACCGGGACTCTGCTTCCGTCCATAAGCGGCAAGGCCGGAGAAATCCTGCTGGTTATCGAGAAACAGGACCTGGACGGAGCGCTGGGTGCGGTCCTCCGGGAGAGCCTGGAGGCGGAATACCCTTACCTTCCGCTGGTGGAGCCTTCCTACACGCTCATCAACACCTCCCATTCCGACTTCATCGAGATGTTCCACGTGCACAGGAACATCATCTTCTTCGACATCAATCCTCAGGTACAGCAGCCCGGCGTAACCTTCGTCCAGGACAAGTGGGCCGCTCCGCAGATAGTGATAAACATCGCCGCGCACAGCTCCGAGGACGCCATCGCGCTCTACAAGGAGAACGAGACGCGCATAATCTCTGCCATCGAACAGGCCGAGCGGAACAGAATCGTACGCAACGCCATAAAATACGAGAACAAGGAGGTATCCGCGCGGATCTTCCCGGTGTTCGGCGGCTCGGTCAGAGTCCCGTCCGGATATGAGCTT
>CAYMDZ010000087.1:0-4851 GCA_964389355.1 uncultured Muribaculaceae bacterium
CTGTACCCGGGTCTGCGGCACGAAATCCTGCTGGAGAACGAGCCGAAGGTATGGGAGGACGTGCTTGAATTCATCTCGGAATAACTTATGGCTAAGACCGGCACAGACATAAACGCGCAGTGCGCCGCCCTGGTCGAGGAGATCCGCAGCGGCATCTTCCATCCGGTGTATCTGCTGATGGGTGAGGAGGCGTTCTATCCCGACCTCATCTGCAGGGAGATAATCGATCACTGCATAGACGAGACGTCGAAGGACTTCAACGAACTCATCTGCTACGGGGCGGACACCACTGCCGACGCGGTCATCAGCGCGGCCAGACAGTTCCCTATGATGTCCGACAGGGTCCTGGTGGTGCTGAAGGAGGCCCAGATGATGAAGACCCTGGAATCGCTATCGGTGTACTGCGAGAATCCGCTCGACAGCACGGTGCTGGTCATCCTGATGCACGGGGCGGCTGCGGACAAGCGCAAGGCCCTGTACAAGGCGGCATCGAAAAACGGCGTGGTCGTGGACAGTCCGCTGGTAAGGGACTATGAGCTTCCGCGCTGGATAGACCGCTACTACCGGGACAAGGGGCTCACGCTCGAACCGGGAGGGGCCAATCTTCTGGCGGAATATGTGGGGTGCAACCTCAACGCCATCGCCATAGAGACCGACAAGCTGCTGCAGAACCTGCCGCAGGGCACCACCAGGGTGAGCATAGACGACATCGAGAAGAACGTGGGGATAAGCCGGCAGTTCAGCATATTCGAGCTGACCAAGGAACTCTGCCACCGTGACAGCGCCAAGGCGCTGAAGATCGCGGCGCACGTGGGTACTGCGGCCAAGTTCGCGATGCCGATGGCGGTGAGCGTCATCTACAACACCTTTGCCAAGGTTCTCCGCTACGAGGCTATGCTTCAGCGCACGGGCAAGGCCCTGTCCCCTGCCGACAAGGCCGCGGCGCTCTCCGGCGTGAACCCATACTTCTACAAAGATTACGACATCGCGGTGCAGAAATACCCTCTTCCGAAAACGATGCAGATCATCTCGCTTCTCTGCGACTACGACTACCTGGGGAAAGGCGGTGACGGAGTGGAGACGTCAGACGGCGAACTGCTCGTGGAGCTCGTGGCCAAGATCCTGTCCCTGTAGGGACAGTGTCTGCCGCTCCCTAAATCCTGTCCCAGCAGGGGCAATGTCTGTCGTTCCCTAAATCCTGTCCCAGCAGGGTTTCGTTGCAAGATTTCAGTAAAATACGTATATTTGCCGTCCGGAATTGAGGTATGGTGTAATGGTAGCACTACAGATTTTGGTTCTGCCTGCCCAGGTTCGAATCCTGGTACCTCAACCCTTATCCCTTCTGGTGATATTTAATGAGGCCGTCGATAGGCGACTTGATGAAGTTGCCGAGTTTCATTCCGAACTCTGCGGCCACTTCTTCGAGCAGGTCGCGGTTATAGTAGCCGACTGACCCCACGCAGTTGAGGGTGTATTTCCGATAGTCCGGATACAGGCAGACAACCTCGCGGAAGAAGGCGCGGAACGCGTTCTTCATCAGGTTGTTGTAATAAGGATGGTCGTGCCTGTGAGTGCCCACCCACTTGCAGAACTGAGCGCAGTAGCGGTTCGCCATCGGCTTGGTATAGACCTGCTCGATGATCTCCTCGGCGTTCTTTCCTACAAGAGCCTTGGCCTCGGCGTAGATCTCTTCAGGCATATTCCTGCGGGCATAGTCTCTGAGGAACATCTTGCCGATGTATCCGCCGCTGCCCTCGTCCCCGAGAATGAAGCCGAGCGAGTCGATGTTCAGAGTCTCCTTGGTACCGTCATACAGGCAGGTGTTCATACCCGTGCCAAGTATGGCCGCAAACCCGGGCTCGTCGCCCAGAAGCGCGCGTGCCGCCGCGAGAAGATCCATCGCCACGAAAACTGTCCCGGCATTGGTGAACACCCCGCGGAGAGTCTCCCTCATAAAGTCATACTCCAGTTCGCTCACGCCTGCGCCGTAGAAATACACTTCGGTGACATCTTCAGGGCAGAAGCCTTCCGGCAGGTTCTTTCTTATGTCTTTCTGAATGTCGGGCCCCGAGATGTAATTCGGATTGTAACCCTGGCTGGTGAAAAAGCCGGGCTCGGCGCCCTTGCGCACATAGGCCCAGTCCGTCTTGGTAGAGCCTGAATCTGCAACGATTATCATATTATTTTCTGATTTTATAACCTTTGTATGCGTAATAGAAGATGAACAGGTAGCAAGGCAGACAAATCCAGTAAGCGGCCTGGTTGCCGATGCCGTCCTTGAGGAAGCCGAAGATCAGCGGAATGAGGGCGCCGCCGCCGTAGGATGCCACGACAAGCGATGAACCCACCTTCGTGAACTTGCCCAGATCGGTGATGGCGAGCGGCCAGATGGCCGGATTCATCAGCGAGCAGGCCAGTGCGATAAACGCCACGCACCAGATGGAGATGTGTTCAGGGGCGAGAACGATGAGGAGCGTACCTATCACGGCCACCCAGCAGCAGATCCTCAGGGCCTTCACCTGCGAGATGAAGCGCGGGATGAATATGATTCCGAGCACATAGCCTATGGCCATTCCGATGCTCGGCCAGATGGCGTAGATCTGCGGATTCGGAAGCTTCAGGTAATTGGCATAATCCACTACCGACGACAGCGCGAGGGTCTCCACACCGGTGTAGAAGAACATCGCCAGCGCGCCGAGGATAAGGTGAGGGAACTGCCAGATGCTGGTCTTGCCGGCCGCATAGGGACAGTCCGCCACATCATTCCCGTCTTCACCAGCGGCCTTGACCTCCTCAAGAGGGGCGAAGGTCACGAGGATTCCGAGCACAATGAATATTCCGATTATTATGATGAACGGCCTGGTGACGTCTGCCAATACGGCCTCGTCAAGGCTCTTGCCTATGACTGCCGCCAGGAACACCGGAGCCACAGCCCAGGCCAATGAGTTGCAGATGCCCATAATGCTCATTCTGCGGGCGCCGCTTTCAATTGGCCCGAGAATGGTCACATAAGGGTTGATGGCCGCCTGAAGTACGGTATTGGCAATGCCGCTCAGGAACGAAGCGACGATGAAAAGCCAGAGGCTGCCGTTCTTCGCTGAAGGGATGAACAGGGCGAACGCCACGGCGAAAAGTACGAATGACAGCGACATCGTCTTCCTGTATCCGATGCGGCCGATGATCTTCGCGGACGGATAGCTGAAGAAGAGGAATGCGCAGAATGTGGATGCAATCAGCAGATAGGATTCGGCAGAGGAGACCTCGAGGGTGGACTGCAGAAGCGGTACGAGATAGCTGTTGATTCCGAGAGCAAAGCCCACGACGAAAAACATCGCGCCGATAATCGCCAGGGGCAGAATGTAGTTTTTGTTTTTTGACATATTTTAAGCGTTAATATTCTTTAGAACGGAAGCTCGTCATAGAGTCCGTTGAAGGTCTTCATTCCTTTCCATACCGGAGTGCCGAAAGTGGAGCGGGAATTGGTCGGGTCGCAAATATACCACTTTCCGTCGACATAAATCTGCGGAATGACGTGTCCGATGACAGAAGACGAGAAATAGCACTGTCCGTGGATGTAGCGGGCAGGGATTCCGGCGGCTCGGCACATCGCCACCACGGCGTGAGCCTCATCGCAGCAGTTTCCACCCTTGGCGTTTATGGTGCCCACGGCGCCCTTCTTCGTGTTGTTGTAGTTCTCCCATTCCCACTCATCGCGCGCGTAGGTGAAGATGGCCTCGGCCTTCTCGCGGTCCGTAGTCCTGTCCCCTACCGCCTCCTTCATCGCGGCCACCACCACAGGGTCGTCTATAGGGCAGTTGTTCGCGGAGTGCAGGAAATCGGACCACCATACGGACACCTCTTCCGGGAAAGTGAGGTTGTGACGGTAATGGTCCATCACCCTGGCCATAGCCGGAAGCGCCTGCTGGAAAAGCAGATTGCCCACATATTCTTCGGTATCGTAGTTGTATTCCACAGAGGATTCTCCGCTGCGGTCATCCTTCCAGGTGCGGGTGCCGAAGCAGCAGTAGTTCGGATACATACCCTTCTCCGCCGCATAGTTTTCCATCTTCTCTATGGCCCACTTGAGTGCCGTCAGCGAGATGGAGTCCTGCTCGAAGGTATTGTTCTGCATTACGGTACTTGCGGCGTATTTCGGAATGTCCACATCGGGCTGCTCCTGCCAGGTGTCAGGATAAGTCTCGATAAGGGACATAATCCTGCAGGCGGCCGCGAAATACTTGGCCTGAGAGTAGTTCATACCCTGCACATTGACATAGGTCGGCATCTGATCCGTCTCGAGAAACTCGGCGTAGGCGTCGGAAATCGCGAGCAGGAACTCCCCGTTCCAGGAAGTCGCCTCGAACCCGGCAGGAACCGGAGTCGGGTCCGGTGTGTCAGTGCCGCCGCTGGCGCTGCAGGAGCAGGCGAGGGTCATCCCCATAACCGCTGCCAATATCAATATGGTCTTTTTCATAACTGAGCCTTTTTAGTGATTCTAATTAAGCGAAAAATCCGACAGGTCAGGCACTTCGCCTATTCCGTAGCGGAAAAGGACTATGCCCTTCGCCTGCGTGCCCTTGTAAACCTCGCAGTCCTTCAGTACGGCAGCCGCGTCCATGGCCACGGCGCTGCTGTCTCCGCCCGTGTAAGTCGTGGTGCCCGGCCAGCACTCCGCCCCGTAAGTCGAGAAGGCGTTGGCCGTGGTCTGGCATTTCGTATCTGTGTAATTATAGGAATACTTATATATCATCGGCATGAAGATATCGAGATACTGCCCCATCTGAGTGCGGTTCTGTCCGTAATATTTGCCGGCCGCGGTCTCGTCAGGCATCATCGCGGCGGAGATCACGA
>CAYMDZ010000088.1:0-4829 GCA_964389355.1 uncultured Muribaculaceae bacterium
CTTCCGGTCGAAGGCCTCAAGATCAACGCTTTCGGGGCCATCGAGGAGGGCGACAATGCCAATTACTGGTCCAACAGGCAGATCAACACCGATGTGGACGGCTCCGGAAAGGCCGGAAGAGGTAACAGCGGCAACTTCAACAAGCTGTTCGAGGTGACTGCCGACTATGTCCACAGCTTCGGACTGCATAACATCTCCGCCGTGGCAGGCTTCTCTTACCAGAACTTCCTGTACGACGATTCGTCGATAGAGAACAAGGGATTCCCTACGGAGAGCATGAAATACTACCAGATCGGGAACGGCGATGCCACGAAAACCTATCTTAAGGCATCTTCTTCTCGTAACTCGAACACTCTCGCAGCGTTCTTTGCCAGAGCCAATTACAACTACGACGAGCGATACCTGCTATCCGCTTCCATCCGCAGGGAAGGCTCTTCAAGGTTCGGCGCGAACAACAAGTGGGGATGGTTCCCTGCAGTGAGCCTCGGCTGGAGAGTGGTGGAAGAAGACTTTATGCAGAACGCGCAGTGGGTCAACGACCTGAAGGTCCGTCTGGGATTCGGTGTCACGGGTAACAACCTGGCATCCGACCTGAAGTCCGTGGCTATGCTCACCAACGGCGGAACTTTCTGGTACAACGGCAAATACGTCTATACCTACGGTGTGGGACAGAACGTTAACGCGGACCTTCGCTGGGAGAAGAAGTACGAGTACAACCTCGGTGTGGACTTCGCATTCCTGGAAAACCGCATCTACGGAACTCTGGATACCTACTACCGCCAGACCCGCGACCTTCTCTGGGACTACGAGGTGCCTACCCCTCCTTACCAGTATTCCACCCTTCTGGCCAATGCCGGACAGATGGACAGCTACGGTGTGGAGCTGACCCTGAGCGGCGTGCCTGTGAAGACGAAGGACTGGACCTGGGTGACCACCCCGACCCTGTCGTTCAACCATAACGTGATCACCAAACTTTCGGACCCTTCCAAGGGCTTCAACTACAAGGAGACCACCACCGGTACCGTGAGCGAGACCGGTATAATGAATACCAACACCCAGATCCTGCGCGAGGGACAGTCAGTAGGTACGTTCTACGGCTACAAGTTCCTGGCCATCAACAACGGCACCTGGTATTACTCAACCCCTGCGGGCGGAGTGGTGGACGGAGCCGGCGCGGCTGAAGGATACCGTCAGGAGCTCGGCAACGCGCAGCCGTGGTTCACCTTCGGATGGAACAACACCGTAAGGTACAGGAACCTGGACTGCTCGATCTTCCTTCGCGGCGTGGTCGGTAACAAGATATTCAACCTTACCCGCTGGGCCTACGGTCCTACAAAGTCCGCCACGAACAACATCTTCATGAAGGACGTGACCGGAGCGGACGGCGTGGTGCTCACGAACAAGGAACAGTTCTCCGACTATTACCTGGAGGACGGATCTTACCTGAAGGTGGACAACATCACCGTAGGCTACAACTTCAAGCTCAGGGAAGACAGTCTCATCGACAATCTTCGTGTATATGTAACGGGACAGAACCTGGCCACCCTTACCGCATACAGCGGACAGGATCCGGAGGTCAACACCACCAGCGTGTGGAGTTCGGGAATCGACTACTGTGATTTCTATCCAACCGTAGCCACATTCCTGCTGGGTGTCAACATTTCATTCAAATAGTTCAGACCATGAAAAAAATTATATATACGACTGCAATTGCGGCGCTGGCCCTTTCCGCAGCTTCCTGCGACAATATGCTTGAGGAAGTGAATTACGGAAACCCTACGATAGAGGATATGATGACAAGCGAAGAGAATGTCATCATGATGGTGGGCCAGATCTATGCCGACGTCAAATATACCCACGACCACTGGGGCTACTGGGGACTAGTCACCATCACTGCCGACGAGGGACTCTGCGTTCCGCGCAACGGCGGCTCCGACTGGAACGACGGCGGTTATTGGCTCAAGCAGAACAACCATATGTGGGACCACAGGGGAGACGCCCTCAAGGAAGTGTGGAACGTGACCGTGTCGGGTGCCGTTCAGTGCAACCAGATCATCAAGAACCTCAACGACTACAAAAGCTCGATGTCCGAGGAGGTGTACAACCAGTACGTGGGCGAAGTGGAGGTGATGCGTTCGTATTACTTCTACCTGATGTTCGAATGTTTCGGCCGTATCCCTTATACCGAAGTGTATGAGGAAGTTACAGGCCCGCTTCTCGACCCTGAGGACGTGTGGTCGCATCTGGTGGCCACCCTCGAGAAGAACGCTCCGAACATGGCGGTGGTAAACGACGCGAACCGTTCGGCCAATTACGGCCGCACCACGCAGGGCTTTGCATACGCTCTTCTTGCGCGCCTCTATCTTAACGCCGAGAGCTACGGATGCACCCTGGACAACGTGTTCAAGAACGTGGAGAAGCCTTCACAGTTCTCAGGCTCGTTCTACGACAACTGCGTGCGCTGCTGCGACAATGTGATCAACGCCGGCTCATACACCATAGACAGTGACTATTTCCATAATTTCGCACTCTTCAACGAGGACAGCAGGGAAGCCATATTCTCCATCGTGGAGAACGGCCTCACCGACGACGAGCACGATTCGGGCAAGGTGAAGAACAAGTTCCGCATCCCGTACAACACCCATCATTACGGCATTCAGCACTACTACGGAACCATCCTCGACACCTGGAACGGATTCTGCGCGCGTCCTGAATTCCTCGACATCTTCAAGGCCAAGGGAGCCCCGACGCTCACCAACGAGCAGATGCTGGACAATGCCAATATGAAGGGCTACTACAACAGCGATCTTCGCGGCCCGGGCACCGAGCTTAACGGAACCGCCAATGAGAAGACCTGGGGATGGTTCGTGGGCCCTGTCTACAAGGCCGGATCCACCACCGACTATTACCTGGACACCAAGGTGGTCAGCGATGAATATCCGAAGGGCACCCCTACCATTCTGCACGTGGGCATCACCAGCCTGCTCGACGCCAGCAACTTCGACGGCGCCCGCCTTAACAAGTGGGAACTCGACAAGACCGGTACCTACAAGTACGGCGAGAACGATATGCCTATTATGAGATACGCCGACATTCTCTGGATGAAGATAGAGGCCATACTCAGGGGCGGTGCTGGAGCGGTGAGCGACGTCACTTCGCTCGACGACTTCAAGACCCTGATGCGCAGAAGCTTCGCCTATGATGCCGACCCTCTGCAGGCCTACACGGACGCCTACGGAGATGTGAACTCGTGGACGCTTGACGACGTGCTCGCAGAGCGCGGACGTGAGTTCAGCTGGGAGATGACCCGCCGCCGCGACCTTATCCGCTTCGGCAAGTACAACAGCATCCAGTACGTCACCGACGCCAAGGCCAAGGCCGAAGTGCGCAAGTGGTTCCCTATCCCTTATTCGGTTCTGGAGAAGTCGCTCGTGGACGAGACTACCGGCGAGAAGATCTGGACTCAGACTCCGGGATATGAAAATCTTTAGAATTCAACACATTAACCAAATAATCCAATTATTAACACACATTTTTTATGAAAAAGTTTTTTTACCTGATTTCATCGGTTGCTTTTCTGGCAAGCCTTTCAGCCTGCTCGGAGAAGAACAGCGGCAAGATCGATTTCGACGACCTCGTGCTGGACGGATTCTATGTTTACGGCGAGGCTACAGGAACACCTGACAAGGTGCTGTCCATCAACTCTATGGCAGCCGGCTCAAACGAAGTGGACAAGACTGTCCGCGCCGGTATGTATGAGAAATACATCTACCTCGAGGGAGACAAGGAATTCTCTCTTATCGAGAACAAGGCCGGCGTGAAGACTTACTACGGCGCCAATCTCGCAGAAGTAAACTACGGTCTCGGAACAGAGGAGAATCCCGGCAAGAACTTCGGCGACAATCCTGATATGATGATTCTCCAGGGCAAGCTTGTCATCGGTGAGGACGCACCTGCACTCAAGGTGGCAAAGAGCGGACTTTATCACATCGTTCTGGACAACAATCAGAACGGAGACCTCGCTCAGGGCGCTCAGATTATCATCCAGAAGGCTGACTTCGGCGTTCGCGGTGGATGCAATGGCTGGGGATTCACCGCTGGAACCGCTGTCAAGAATGAGGATGGGACCATCGTTTATACCTGGGAGAATCTCGAATTCTCTGCCAAGGGCGAATACAAGTTCGCTTCCTGCAACGGTTGGAAGATCAACCTCGACGAGGACGGTGTAGTAAAGGCTGAGGTAGGTCTCGGTCTTACCGACGGCAAGCTTTCAAATACCGGCGGAAACATCGTCATCGGCGACAAGGGCGGTCTCTACAAGATTACTCTTACCTACACCCCGAAGGCAGGTGCAGTGGCTGATTCATTCTCTTACGCTTCCGAGCTTACCCAGGAGTCCACTCTTCCTGAGGAGTGCTACCTTATCGGTGACGCCATCGCAGGATGGGAGCTCCCTGGCAACCAGGTGGCTATGATCCCTGCCCATTCGGAGCCGGGCGTATTCTGGGCTGTACGTTACATCTCAGACGCTACCAAGAGCTTCAAGTTCTCTCAGATCAGCACAGGCTGGGGCAAGGATTTCTACAGCCTCGGCACTGACGAAGGATTCACCACCGCAGGCAGTAACTGCTACGTGGCTGAAGCCGGTCTCTATATGATCGAGGTCAACTACAAGGACAACATCATCAACGTTCACAGCGCAGAGGTTTATGGATGCGATAATCCTTTCAGCAACCCTAACTGGGGCGCAGTCGATGAGGCCAAGTACACCCTCAACGAAGACGGAACAGTAAGCTATGTTCTCAAGGCTGACGGAACACACCTCCGTT
>CAYMDZ010000089.1:0-4806 GCA_964389355.1 uncultured Muribaculaceae bacterium
GAGAAATCATCGAGGGCGCGGGATATGAATTCGCGACCCTGGAGAAATACGCTTCTGAAGACGATCTGGCGCTTGCCGCAACGGATGCGGGCGGCCTTATCGTACGCAGCGACCTGGTGGGCAGAACCGTTTTCGAGGCCGCCAGGGACCTCAAGATAGTGGTGCGCGCCGGGGCCGGGTACGACAACATCGACCTTCAGCAGGCCACGGAGCACGGCGTGGTGGTGATGAACACCCCCGGGCAGAATGCCAATGCGGTCGCGGAGCTTTTCATCGCGCTCATGATATTCATGGCGCGCAACCAGTTCACCCCTTCCACGGGCCGCGAGATAATGGGCAAAACTCTGGGCATACAGGGTTTCGGCAATGTCGGAGCGCTGATTGCGAAGAAGGCGGCCGCCCTGGGGATGAGGGTATTGGCATACGATCCGGTGCGTAGCGCGGAAGATCTCGCCAGCAGCGGTGTGGAGCCGGTGGACACGCTCGAGGAACTTTACTCGCGGTGCGACTGTGTGAGCGTGAACGTGCCGCTGCTGCCTTCGACGAAGGGGATAATTGGCCGCGAACTTCTGTGCAGTATGCCGAAAGGCGCCGTGCTCATCAATACCGCCCGTAAGGAAGTGGTTGACGAGCAGGGACTTCTGGAGGCGCTCGAGGCTCGCGAGGACTTGAAATACGCTACCGACGTGGCTCCGGACAACTATGGGGAGCTGCGCGGGAAGTTCGACCTTCGCGTCTATGCCAATCCGAAGAAGATGGGTGCGCAGACCGCCGAGGCCAATGTTAACGCCGGACTCGCCGCGGCGCGGCAGACGGTGGATTTTCTCAGGAACGGTAACGCCAAATTCCAGGTAAACAGATGAGAGTAAAGCCTTTTGCAGCACTTCGCCCGCCCCGGAGAATCGTCACCGAGGTAGCGGCTCCTCCGTATGATGTGATAAATTCGGCGGAGGCGCTTGGTCTGGCAGGGGAGAAATCCCTTCTGCACATCACCAAGCCCGAGATCGACTTCGACCCCATCCTTCCGGACAGCGATCCGCGCGTCTATGAGAAGGCCATCTGCAATTTCGCCCTGTGGCAGCAGAAGGGCTATCTGGTAAGGGATTCGAAGCCGTGCTACTATGTCTATGCCCAGACTATGGGCGACCGCACCCAGTACGGATTCGTGCTGTGTGCGCACTGCCAGGATTATCTGGACGGCCGTATCAAGAAGCACGAACTCACCCGCAAGGACAAGGAAGACGACCGCATGGTGCACGTGGACATTCAGAATGCCAATATCGAACCGGTCTTCTTCGCTTTCCGCCACCAGGCTGAACTCGAACGGATACTTGAGGACGTGGTGGCCGGCAAATGTGAGTACGACTTTACGGACGAGAACGGATTCGGGCATAAGTTCTGGGTCATCTCGGACGACGCACTGATAGAAAGGATAACGGAACTCTTTGAATCCCAGGTGGATGCCTTCTATATAGCTGACGGACATCACCGCAGTGCGGCCGCTGCCAGGGTAGGTCAGGAGAGGGCCCGCAGGAACCCGGCCCACCGCGGGGACGAGGAATACAATTACTTCATGGCCGTATGCTTTCCTGACGACCAGCTCAAGGTGCTGGACTACAACCGCGTGGTGAAGGATCTGAACGGATACGAGCCTACCCAGATAATAGGACTGCTGGGAGAGCATTTCGACATCATGTGCCGGGGTACCGGGATCTACGCTCCGCAGGAGCTGCACACCTTCTCGATGTATATGGACGGCAAATGGTACGAGCTCCGCGCCCGTCCGGACATCTACCACGACGAGGACCTGGTCGGAAAGCTGGACGTGAGCATACTCTCGCGCTATGTCCTGGACCGCATCCTGGGCATAAAGGACCTGCGCCGCGACCCGCGCATTGACTTCGTGGGCGGCATCAGGGGACTTGGCGAGCTGAAAAGGCGCGTGGACAGCGGAGAGATGCAGATAGCGTTCGCCCTGTATCCGGTCACAATGGAGCAGATAGAGGACATCTCGGACAATGATTTCATAATGCCGCCGAAGACGACCTGGTTTGAACCGAAGTTGCGTTCAGGATTGGCCATACATACGTTTTAATTTACAGATATGTCAGTTTCATCTACACAGATCCGCGAAACCTTGAAGAACTTTTTCGGGTACGATTCGTTCAAGGGGGATCAGGAAGAGATCATCAGGAGCCTGCTGGACGGCAGGGACTGCTTCGTGCTTATGCCTACGGGCGGTGGCAAATCGCTTTGCTATCAGCTGCCTGCACTTATGATGGACGGGGTGGCCGTGGTCATCTCGCCTCTTATCGCCCTGATGAAGAATCAGGTGGACGCCATACGCGGATTCGTGTCGGGGAATGAGAGCATAGCGCATTTTCTGAATTCATCCCTGAGCAAGTCCCAGATGGATGAGGTCCGCAGTGACCTTCGCGCCGGGAAGACCAAGATTCTCTATGTGGCTCCGGAATCCCTTACCAAGCAGGAGAACATCTCGCTGCTCCGTACGGTGAAGATCTCGTTCTACGCCGTGGATGAAGCCCACTGCATCTCCGAATGGGGGCACGATTTCCGCCCGGAATACAGAAGGATACGCCCCATCGTGGACGAGATAGGAAACGCTCCCATCATTGCCCTTACGGCCACGGCCACTCCGAAGGTGCAGAGCGACATACTCAAGACCCTGAACATCCCGCAGGCGCTGGTGTTCAAGTCTTCCTTCAACCGCTCGAACCTCTATTATGAGGTCAAGGACAAGGTGGACGCCGACAAGGACATTGTCCGCTACATACGCCAGAACCCGGGCAAATCGGGCATTGTGTACTGCCTGAGCCGCCGCAAGGTGGAGGAGATGGCCGAGTTCCTGCAGATCAACGGCATAAAGGCTCTTCCTTACCACGCCGGACTGGATGCCAAGGTACGTGCGGAGAACCAGGACAAGTTCCTGATGGAGGAGGTGAACGTCATCGTGGCCACCATCGCCTTCGGAATGGGCATCGACAAGCCGGATATCCGCTTCGTGATACATTATGACATACCGAAGAGCGTGGAGGGCTATTACCAGGAGACCGGACGCGCCGGAAGGGACGGCGGCGAGGGAGTGTGCATAACCTACTACAGCTACAAGGACATACAGAAGCTCGAGAAGTTCATGAAGGGCAAGCCGCTCGCCGAGCAGGACATCACCCGGCAGCTTCTCGACGAGGTGGTGGCCTATGCTGAATCGAGCCAATGCCGACGCAAGCTGCTCCTCGGCTATTTCGGAGAGGATTATCCGGTGGACAATTGCGGAATGTGCGACAACTGCCTGCATCCGCGCGCCGTATTCGACGGTCAGACGGAGATGAAGCTGGTCATCAAGCTGATACTCTCGCTCAAGGAGCATTTCAAGATAGAGCACCTCGCGGCCATATTGGCAGGGAACGACACCGCTCTGGTGAAGAGCTACAAACACGACAAGATACAGTATTTCGGGGCGGGCGCGCCGCATTCGGAGAAATTCTGGGCTGCGGTGATGCACCAGGGCCTCATAGCGCATCTGCTTGAAAAGGAGATAGAAACATACGGACTCATTTATGTCACCGACCTTGGCAGGAAGTTCCTGGAGAATTCCTGGCCGCTGTCGCTGGTGGAGGACAGGCAGTTCGCCGGCACCGACGGAGGGGACGACGATGAGGATGAGCAGGCTGCCGGAGCCACGCTTGCCGCCATGCGCGGGGGCGGAGGAGATCCGCAGCTGCTCGCTCTGCTGAAGGACCTGCGCAAGGATATGGGTCGCCGTCTGGGGCTTCAGCCGTGGATTATATTCCAGGACCCGGCCCTCGAGGACATGTCCATCATCTACCCGATAACTTACGATGAACTGGCCAATTGCCAGGGTGTGGGCAAGGGCAAGGCGAAGAAGTTCGGACGGGAATTCATAGAGCTTATCGCCAAGTATGTGGAGGAGAACGAGATAATCCGTCCGGACGACTATGTGGTGAAGACCATGGGAGGCGGCTCCGAGAAGAAAATGAAGATCATTAACCTGATAGACAGGCGCATTACCTTCGAGGAGATAGCCAAGTCGCTGGGCCTTGACCTCGGCGAGGTGTTCGAGGAGGTGGAAACCATCGTGTCTTCAGGTCTGAAACTCAACCTGAACTATTACATCAATCAGGAAGTGGATCCGGACATTATAGAAGAACTGATGGACTATTTCAGGACGGAGGCGCAGTCGGATTCGCTCGACGAGGCGATGGATGCGCTCGGCAATGACTACACCGAGAAGGAGATCCGGCTCATCAGACTCAAATTCCTGTGTGAAGTTGCCTCGTAATTGACTATATTTGCAGTCTTTTGGTTGTAGGCAATGATCAACAGGGACACGGTTCAGAAAATACAGGACAGCCTCAAGATAGAAGAGGTGATTTCCGACTTCGTGACGCTTCGGCGTAACGGGTCCGGATTCGTGGCCTGCTGCCCGTTCCACAACGAGAAGACCCCGTCTTTCCACGTTTCGCCGGCCAAGGGCATATTCAAGTGCTTCGGCTGCGGCAAGTCCGGATCGGCCATCTCATTCGTGATGGAATATGAGCACTGCTCGTACACCGATGCGCTCAAGTACATAGCGAAGAAATACCACATCGAAGTGGTGGAGGAGGAGCTTACGGCCGAGGAGATCGTGGCCCGCCAGAAGCGGGAATCCCTGCTGATAGTCACCGAGTTCGCTCACAAGTTCTTCAAGGACCAGCTCTCCACGCAGGAGGGCAGGGCGGTGGCGATGGCCTACTATCATTCCAGGGGACTGGAGGACGAGACCAT
>CAYMDZ010000090.1:0-4789 GCA_964389355.1 uncultured Muribaculaceae bacterium
ACATCACCCACTCCATCTGTACGCTGGAGTTCGACGTGCACCGTCCGCTGTATGACTGGTTCATCCAGACTCTGGGCATCTATCCTTCCCATCAGTACGAATTTGCACGTCTTAACCTCACATACACCCTTATGTCGAAGCGCAAGCTTCTCGAACTCGTTCAGAAGGGCTTCGTAAGCGGTTGGGACGATCCGCGCATGCCGACGCTCTGCGGCGTAAGGCGCAGGGGCTACACTCCGGAGGCGCTCAAGATGTTCTGCGAGAAGATAGGCGTGACCAAGCGCGATCAGCTCATCGACCTTCAGCTGCTCGAGTGGTGCGTGCGTCAGGATCTGAACGCCCGTTCGAACAGATATATGGTGGTGGGCGCTGACCCAGTGAAGGTCACCCTTACCAATTGGCCTGAAGGACAGGTGGAATGGTTCGACGCTCCGCTCAATCCTGCGGAACCGGACGGCGCCACCAGAAAGGTTCCTTTCACGGGCGAGCTGCTTATCGACAGGGCGGATTTCATGGAGGATGCTCCGAAGAAGTTCTTCCGTCTCAAGCCGGACGGCGAGGGGCGTCTCAAATACACTTACATCATCAAGTGTAATGAGGTTATCAAGGACGCTGACGGTAAGGTGGTTGAACTCAAGTGTACCTATGACCCGACGACCAGGCCGGGAGCGGGGGAGTGGCGCTCCGTAAAGGGCACCATCCACTGGGTATCGACCCGGTATGCCAGGAAGATCGAACTTCGTCAGTACGACAAGCTTTTCACCCTTCCTGACATGAGCCAGGTTCCTGAGGACAGGGACTACAAGGATTACCTTAATCCGGACAGCCTTATCGTGGAGACCGGATATGCCGAGCCTGCACTTCTGGAGGACGCGTCCGGCATCGCCGTTCAGTTTGAGCGCGTCGGATACTATATGAAGGACAAGGACAGCACTGCGGAGAAACCGGTCTATAACAAGACCACCGCGCTGAAGGATTCCTTCAAGATTGACGCTTAGTCAGTTGCGCAAAACATAATCTGAAGCCCCGTGATTTTTTCGAAAATTGCGGGGCTTTTCCGTCACGGAAGTGCAGGATTTTTCCTACCTTAGTGTCGGTTAGAGTGTATTATCAAATCAACTGCTATATGAAAAAATCGAAACTGAGCCTGTTTCTGGGCCTGGTCGCGCTTGCGCTTGCCGGGTGCCAGGAGAAGGCGGACAAGGAGGAGAAGGCCGATCTGGTCTTCTCCGAAGATCAGGAATTCAGCTACATCCTGGAGGCTGACAAGACTCAAGTAACCGTCTCATTCACAGCCAAAAGCATCTGGATGACCACCAAGGACACCCAGGCTCCCGACGGGGACAGCTCGTGGTATGTCCTCAATCCTGAATACGGTCAGCCCGGAGAGGTATCCATGACCATAGAGGTCGCTGAGAATCAGGGCGAGGTGGACAGGGTAGGCGTCTTTACGGTAACCGCAGGGGAGACCAGTCAGACCTTCAGCATAGTCCAGTACTCCCGAAACTCCGGCTCCAGCAAATTCATCAACATCCCCGATGAGAAGTTCCTGGCCTACTGTCTGGAGAATTTCGACCGTGACGGCGACGGGAAGATATCCAGGGCCGAGGCGGCTCTCATCACCGACATTTCCTGCCCGGATCTGGAGATAGAGTCTCTCACGGGCATAGAGAATATGGTGAAGCTCACCAGCCTGGACTGCTCATATAACAGCATCACCGGCGACCTTCGACTGACCGGACTCGAGAACCTCAAGACCGTCAGGGCCGACCACAACTTCTACACTTCGCTTGACCTGAGCGGCTGTTCTTCCCTGGAGACTCTCCGGGCCAATGACAACTACGGCTACGACGAGACCGGCTCCAAACTCGTGTTCTCCCTTACTTCGGTCAATCTCGACGGGTGCGGTGCGCTCAAGGAACTCTACCTGGAGGACAACGCCATCACTTCGCTCAATGTCGGCTCCTGCTTCAACCTTCTGATACTCAATGTGGCGTACAACGCTCTGGAGAGCCTTGACATCTCCGGATGCGGGAAGCTGCAGCTCGCGAGCATACGCACGAACAATTTCCACAGCGCCGTGGATTTCAGCCATTGTCCCGACCTTACCTATCTGGGTGCCTGGGAGGCCAATCTTACCGGCCTGAACGTGTCCGGCTGCCGGAATCTGGTGCAGCTCATCGTCTACCGTAACACCGACCTCAAGTCCATCGACGTGACCGACTGCACGGCCCTAACCGAACTGAACCTCTACGAGACCGGCATCACTTCGATAGATGTCAGAAACAATCACAAGCTCGAAAAGCTGAACCTCGGCTATACGGGAGGCCTCACCTCCGTCGACCTGTCCGGCTGTCCGGAGCTTACGGAACTGAACCTGCAGGAGAACAAGCTCACCACCCTGGACGTGTCCTGCTGTCCCAAGCTTTCCGTCCTGAAGGCCGAGTTTAATGAACTCACCGAGCTGAACCTGACCGGCTGCACGGCGCTTGCCAGGCTCTACGCATACAACAACCGCCTGGAGTCCATCGACCTCAGCACGAACACGGCGCTGGGGAGCCTCGCCATATATGAGAACAGGTTGGTCAGCCTGGATGTCACCGCCTGCGCGCAGACCCTGTCCATCATCGACTGCAAGGAGAACAACCTTACCGAACTCAAGCTCGGCGAGCTGCCTCTGCTCAATTCCCTGGACGCATCGTATAACGAGCTGACCTCGCTCGACCTTACCGGTTGTCCTCTCCTCGAGGAGGTTTTCCTGGGTAACAACCACTTCGCGGATCTTAAGATCAGGGGCCTGGCCAATCTGGTAACCTGCGAGTTCCAGAACAACAGGCTCGAACGCCTGGATCTTCGCGGCTGCACGGCCATAGACGAGCTTCACGTGCCGAACAATGACCTCTCCTACGTCTCGTTCCGTGAATGCACCGCGCTTCGTTATGTGGATATACGCAAGAACAGCCACATCACCTCGCTGGATTTCAGCAACAACCTGAATATGTCATATCTCTTCGCGACGGACGATCCTGCGCTCAAGACCATTTACATTCAGGAAGATGCCAGCTACACTGTGCTCGAGTACGACGAGGATACCGCCACGGTCTATCTCAAGGCTTCGTCCGACTACGATGAAGTCGGGGGCGGCGACAACTGGGGCGATGAAGACATAAATCCGTGGAACTAGATAAATGGGACTTACAATGAAAAGAATATCATATTTTTTGATTGGCCTTTGCGCATTGGCCTTCAGCGCCTGCAACGAATCTCCTCTGACCGTACCCACCAGGAACATCACGGTGTCCGGCACGCTCACCAGGACCACCATAGATTATGAGGGCGACGTGTCGCATCTGGTATGGCAGGAGGGCGACAATGTTATGTATCTGACTGACGATCAGGCCGGTCTGTATGATTACGGCTTCCAGAGCGCCGAGGTCAGCGGGAATTCGTTCACCGCGAATATCAGCTCTGCCGCCGGTGCTGACAATCATCTTCTGGTGGTGTGGCCGTCCAGCGCGACTGCTCTGGGAAGCAGCGACACTGTGATCTGGATGAAAAAGGAAGTCACGCTCGACAGCAAGGCCGCCTTTGACGGCAGGACCCTTCCTATGGTGGCCCTCACAGATGTGCCTTCCGGCAGTGAAGTGAATGTGTCTTACCGGCCGCTCTGCGCGGTGCTCAGGGTCGCCATCGATTCCCTGGGACATGAGACTGAAAAGCTCAAGAGCCTGAAGCTCACTACAGAGGAGCAGTGCATAGGGCGTTTCCTGGTTTCAACCTCGCAGGAGGGCGGCGCCCTGTACAAGGGCAGCACGAATACCCTCGCCGTGACCCTGTCCGACACCCCTGCGCTTGGAAAACTGGACTATGTATATATGGTAGTGGCCAAAGGGGAATACACCGGTGTCAAGCTCGAGGTGGAGACAGACCAGGCCACCTACAGCTTCGAGAACGGCACGATGGACCTTTCCGCTTCGGACAGAGGCCTTTACCGCATATCTTTGACTTTGCCTACCGACCTTCCGCCTGTGGAGGAGGCCAGGTTCGTCCAAGTCACTTCCCAGGACGAGATCACCGCAGACGGCACATATCTTATCCTCTCTGCCAAGTCCGACACGCAGTATTACGTGCCTTCGAGCTCTCAGTCCGATTCATACCTGGAAGCGGCAGTGATCAACTGCGAGGCGGACGGAAGCATCGTCAAGACCGATGACATTATGGCATACGCACTTGCTTTCGTTACGGAGCCCGATCATGAGGGTCAGTTCGCCATCCGCTACGACGCGCTTGGCTCGAAGCCTTACCTCAAGGCTCCGAACAACGTGTCCGAGGCCAAGAACTACATCGGCAGCTTCTGGTACGGAACCGAAAGCGATCTGGCGTCAGGTACGAACAGCTGGTGGACGATAACGGCAGGGGAGGACGGCACCACGGTGACTTCCCACGAATTCCCTTACGGGGAGACCGGCCGCCACGGCAGCATCTGCTATTTCAAGGACGGCAGCAAGTTCGGAATCAACGCCCCTGAGACCGACCCTGATGAATTTCAGAATATCGTGATTTTCAAGCTCAGCGAATAGGTCTGGCGAAATTTTATTATGTTTACGCGATTTTTTAGTAGTGGTATCTGAATGAAAATTAGTGAATTTAGAAGGAAACTTGCGCTGGGCTCAGCGCTTGGCCTTTTGGCTGTATCCTGCAGCAGAGAGGCAATTCCCGGTGCTGAAGTGGATGAGCGGCAGGATTCCGTCATTACGTTTACCGCGGGCTTCGCGGCCGACGGGCAGAC
>CAYMDZ010000091.1:0-4788 GCA_964389355.1 uncultured Muribaculaceae bacterium
CAGCAGGCGAAGGAGGAGTTCACGCGCCGTTTCCGCGAGATAGGTTTCGTGCCGTTCAAGGAGAAGGACGCCGTGGCACAGGCTTTCAGGCAGGCCATAGACGAGAAATTCCCGCCTGTGCTGGGCAGGAACGACCTGATGAGGAAGTACAATGCACTTCAGCAGGACATAGTAACATACGAGAATAACATAGGTTTCTTCTCTAATTCGAAGAATTCTGAAGGCTTGGTGCAGCAGATGAAGCAGCGCATCGAGCAGGCTAAGGAAGAGTTGAAAAAAATTGAGGAGCAGATAAGAAGCCAGAAGTAATCATAAAATGGACAAGAATTCGGTAATCGGTTTTATCTTAATGGGTTTAGTCCTCGTCGGCTTTACCATTTTCCAATCTAAACAGGCCAATGAACAACTTCAGCTCCGTCAGGAGCAGGCCGCCATTTATCAGGCGCAGCAGGACTCTCTCGCGGCCATAGCGCTCGCGGAGCAGGCTGCCAGGGCGGCGGAGCAGGGAACGGCTGAGATTCAGCAGAGCGCGGCGGCACCCTCACGCATCTACAAGGATGCTTCGCTGGACGCGCGCAAGTCTTCGGAGGGAGAGGTGATCTCTCTGGCCAATGACCTCATCGAGGTGGAGGTGAACACGAAGGGTGCGCAGCTGTGGTCTGCCAGACTTAAGAAATACACGAATTACGGCGGCAGCGACCTCTACCTGTTCAGGGAAGGCGCAAATCATTACGGCGTAAGCGTTTACACTGACGAATACATCAACACTTCCGACTTTGCCTTCGACGTGGCCGAGCAGACGGATTCCTCCCTCGTGCTCAGGATGCCTTTCGAGAAGGGCGGTTACATCGAGCAGAGCTACAGGCTCTCCGAAGGTTCGTATATGGTCGAGAGCGAATTGGCATTCATAGGGATGACGAACATCCCGCGCCAGGTGAATTCGGTGGATGTGGACTTCCATACGGTCATTCCGCGCATGGAGAAGGGCTACAAGAACGAAAGTCAGTATTCGAAGCTCAACTACTACTTCAGCGGCGACAAGAAGCCGGTGGAGATGGGACGCGGACGCAGCGCGAACAAGAAGATATCTTCGCGCCTGGAGTGGTTCGCATTCCAGCAGCAGTTCTTCTCGATGATAGTCCGTGCGCCGCAGCAGTTCGCTTCCGGTGACCTGAAGGTGGACTTCCTGGGCGAAGGCAACGCCGACCACGACCTTATGTCCTGCCAGGCCAACATGCGCCTGGACATAGAGAGCGGCAGGGACACGCGCATTCCTCTGGAGATATATCTGGGCCCTAACCATTACAAGACCCTGAAGTCGTTCGACCACAGCTACGAGAAGGTGATCCCTCTGGGAGGCTGGCTCGTGGGCTGGTTTACGAAATACTTCATCATCCCTATGTTCAACTTCCTGCACCGCTACATCGCGAACTTCGGTCTTATCATCCTGATTATGACCTTGATAATCAAGATCGTGGTGCTGCCGTTCACGTACAAGTCATTCGCTTCGTCGGCGAAGATGAGCGCGCTGAGGCCTTACATAGAGGACATAAACAAGAGATATCCGAAGCAGGACGACGCCCTGAAAAAGCAGCAGGCCACGATGGAACTGTACAAGAGGGCGGGAGTGAACGCCATGGGAGGATGCCTTCCTACGCTTCTTACCTTCCCTATCCTGTGGGCGATGTTCCGCTTCTTCCCTGCATCCATAGAGCTTCGCCAGCAGCGCTTCCTGTGGGCCGAGGACCTGAGTGCATACGATTCCATTGTGGATTTCGGGGTGAGAGTGCCTCTGCTGGGTGACCACCTGTCACTGTTCGCGCTACTTATGGCCGTGGTTATGTGGGTTTACAGCAAGATCACGATGTCGCAGCAGCCTTCTTCGAACGACCCTTCAGCGCAGTCGATGAAGTTCATGAGCGTGTGGATGATGCCTATAATGATGTTCTTCATCTGCAACAGCCTGTCTTCCGGACTTAGCTACTACTACCTGGTGTCTCAGCTCATCTCCATGATTGAGATTTTCATAATCAGGAAGTGGTGCGTGAAGCCTGAGGCCGTGATTGCCAAGGTTGAAGCCTCGAAGGGCAAGCCGCTTCCGAAGAGCAAGTGGCAGCAGCGTCTGGAAGAAGCGCAGAAGCTTCAGCAACAGCAGCTCAAACAGCAGCAGCGTAAAAGATAAACCGTTTTGCGAATGAAGACCCAGAGCACATATTCATCAAGCAACACTCTTTTGAGAGCGTCGGTGGAGGGAATTTTCGGAAGTTCGCTGACCATTCAGTTTTCCGGTCTTCCCGAGAACAGGGCCTACGCTCTGTACAAGGACATCACGAAGGAACTTTCTTCGCTGGAGAAGATATTTGACGGCTCGAAACCGGACAGCGAAGTGTCCGTGCTGAATGCTTCGAAAGTGGACATCGAGACGTCCGACGAGATAAAAAGTGCCCTGAATCTGTGTGAAAGTTATCTTATCAGGACGCAGAATCTGTTCAATGTGTCGAAAGGGGATAACGACCACCTGGATTTCGGCGGTTTCGTGAAAGGTTATGCACTTCAGAAAATAAGCGCTATCCTCAGGAAGGGAAAGGTCAAGGACGCCTTTCTGAACTTCGGGGACAGTGTCATATATGCTGTCGGCCACCAGCCGTACTGCGACGGATGGTCCTACACGCTTGAGAATCACAATACCGAAGATGAGATTCAGGAATATGAACTCAAAAACGAGTGCCTGGCCGTCTCTGAATCTGGCGGCAGGCTCTGCTGCGTGAAGGGGAGCGATCCTCTGGAGGCCAAGATACTCAGTCTGGTTCTTCCGCAGGCTACCGAGGCTCAGCGCCGCGAGATGTCCTACAATTTCAAATCACTGCAGGACACTTATTTCGATCTTTAATCCGCTTCCGCGTCCGTACCCTTCTGAGCGTATTCGGAAGGCAGAATTCCGAACCTCTCCTTGAAGCATTTCGTGAAGTAGGACTGGGTCGTGTAACCCACTTTGAACATAACTTCCTTGACTGTAAGTTTGCCCTGCGACAGATAGGCGGCGGCCTTGTCCATTCTCACGTCGCGGATGAATTCCGAGACGGTCTTTCCGGTGAGCTGCTTGATCTTGCGGTAGATCTGCTTTTCTGACCAGTGGCTCTCTTCGTGAAGCGCGGCGGCGGTGAATTCGCTGTCGTCGATGTGCGCCGACACGATGGCCATCATCTCCTTCAGGAAATTATCGTCAGGGGATTCGATGTCTTCCGCCTGCAGGGTGGTCACCTTCTGGCGGCGGATCTTGTCCAGATACTGCTCGTGCTTTATCAGAAGTTTGATAATTACGCCGTTAAGGTAGTTGATATCGAACGGCTTGGCTATGAATGCATCGGCATATTCGTACGAACTGATGCGGGTCTGCGCATCGTCCCTGCCGGTCAGGATGATGATCGGAAGGAATGCGGTGTCCAGGCTGTTCCTTATGGTGCGGCTCATCTCAAGCCCGTCCATCCCCGGCATCGCTATGTCCGTGACCACGAGGTCTATCTTTTCGATCTTCAGAACATTCAGCCCGGCTTCGCCTTCCTCCGCGGTAAAGAGCACGTAGTCCCTGCCCAGCGAAGCCACCAGCAGGTCGCGTATGTCGGGGTTGTCCTCTACCAGCAGGATATTAGGCTTGCGGTGGTGCTGCCAGACCTGCGAAAGGCTGTACATCGATACGGACTCCTCCTCACGGGTGTCCCTTACGGCCAGGCTGTCCGATTTCATCGTGGACAGGCTCACCGTGAAGCAGCTTCCCTTGCCCGGTACGGACGATACGCTGATATGGCCTCTGTGCATCTCCACGGCCTGTTTTACCAGATCCAGGCCAATTCCGGTACCTCCCGGATTGAGTTCCTTCGAGGATGCTCCGCAGTAATAGCGGTTGAAGATTTTCGGCAGTTCATCTTCCGGAATGCCGCATCCGGTATCCTCCACCCTGATGTCCACGGAAAGCATATCCGAAGTGTCCTCTCCACGGGTCACGCTCATCAGGATGCTTCCACCGCGCGGAGTGAACTTGAGCGCGTTCGACAGCAGATTCTGCAGGGCGGATTCCATCTGCACCTTGTCTATCAGGAACATATAGTCTATCCTGTCGGAGACGAACCGGTAATTGATGTCCTTGTCCAGAAAGGCCTGGCAGTATCTGTTCCATACGTCCCTGGCGAAATCCGTGATGGATACCGGGGTAGGGACGAACAGTGGTGACGAGCCGTCGGAGTTGAATTCCGCCATATTGTGTAGCAGCAGGTTCATCTTCTCCGCGTTCTTCTGCACCGCCTGCAGTTCGCGCGTCCTGATGGAGTCGGATTCGTGCGCGGTGAGCTGGCTGATGAAGCTCAGGATGATGCTGAGCGGACTCTTGAACTCGTGGGCGATGTTCGCCAGGAACTCGGTCTTGCTGTCCGCCATCGCGATGGCGCGCTGCCTCTCTTCGTGCTCCATACGGAGCCTGTGCCTCATGCTCAGACTGTAGAACGCTATATAACAGAGCGTTATGAATGCCAATGCATAAAGCAGATATGCCAGTGTGCTCCTGTACCACGGGTGCGCGATGTCCACGCTGACGGCGGTCCATTCACCCCTGTCCACATCTTCCTTCAGACCGAATTCGAAATCGTACCGGCCCGAAGGCACGTTGATGAAGCCGGCCCTGTTCTCGTCCCGCTCGAGCCGGCGCCAGGTGTCGTCGAACCCCTTGAGGCGGTAGAGGATGACGTCGTCGCGGCTTCCGTAGGAGAATGACGACAGTGTAAGCGTGAATGAATT
>CAYMDZ010000092.1:0-4771 GCA_964389355.1 uncultured Muribaculaceae bacterium
CTCCGGTGAACATTCCCAGCATCGCGGTGGCCGTGGCGGGGATCAGCCCCAGCAGCCCTTCGGGGTCAAAGGTTCCGAGGTAAAGGGTTCCCGGCATCAGAAGTCTGTCAATGTATCCGGCCAGATTGTATTCCAGCGAGAACGGGTCCGCTCCCTTCGGCGCGCCCGGGGCGGGAACGAACTGCAGCAGCAGGTAATATCCGACCAGCAGGCCCGAGCATATCCAGATCCGGGCCTTCCTCCCGCAGTGTGTGAACAGAAGCGCGGCGAACATCCACGCCAGGCCAATCCTTCCGAGTACGCTGCAGTACCTGGCATTCGCGAAGTCCAGGTGCAGCAGCAGGCCGTTGTAGATTATGCCAAGCAGCACGAGCGCCAGCGCACGGCGGAATATTTTCAGGTGTATGGCGCGGCTGCTGTGATGAAGGCTTCTCTGCTTGGCCAGGGAGAAGGGAAACGAGATGCCGGCGATGAAAAGGAAAGTCGGGAACACCAGGTCCATAAATGCCAGTCCGTTCCATTCCACGTGATCCATCTGCCGGACGAGGGCGCAGTCCGCACCTCCCGGGAACAGTGCGCACAGGGCGGCCACTATGGAAGATGCCCCCATAATCCACATCATATCAAATCCCCTGAACGCATCCAGGCTCTCAAGTCGTCTGTTCTCCATAATTATTCAGTTGTTGCGGTAGTTCTTACGCTTTGCTGATTACCGTAATGAGTGCGTGCGTGAACGTAACCGTTCTCCCTTGTCACTTCGACGGGTGCGTTCGGCAGAAGCGAGTATGTAAGTACCTTTCCGTCAACCAGTTTTAGTCCAGGCTGCGGGATGTGGTATTTTATGCCGGACTTGTCCCAGCAAGGCATCTCGTTATAGACTATGGTACTGTAAAAATGCGACGGGTCCACATCGTTACCTGCATTCCATGCACGTTCAAAGACTCCCAGCATTTTCGGGAACATATCATAGCACACGTCATCGAAACTGCGGATGGTCTCGGTAAACAATTGGCCCTGAATTCCTATGACATAAGGATGGCTGCGCACAGGAATGGTAAGAGAACGGGTGTCGTCGATGTAGTGGGCCCAGCTGTGTGCGATCTCCTCCTTGTTTGATGAGTATGCCTGATCCGCGTAGGTGTAGTCAACGTTGGAAAGCACCACAGGGTAGGATTTGTCCGCCAGTCTGTAAGGAAGTTCAGCGCCTCCGCGCCAGGCCGTGTTCCATACGTTGGTGGCGAACAGAACTTTTCTGATTTTCTCCGCGGTAGCCTCGTCGGAGCATTCGGCCAGTTCCTGCCAGCCGGCTATCTTCACGCCTTTGCGGATGGCAATGTCTGCGACCCTGCTGAGATACTGCTGGTGCAGGTCCTGGCCGTGCCATGCCCCCTGCGCCACTTCATCCCCTCCTATGTGGATGGCTTCAAGAGGAACGCCGGCCTGGGCGTAAACGTCTATTACGTAGTCGAATATCTTCTCGATGAAGTTATAAACCGATTCCAGTTCCACGCTCATCACGTTGTCAGTGAATCCCTGGGCCGAGAAGTATTACGAATCATCCTCCGGGTTCTGAAGAATAAAATCGTCCTCGCCCCGTACGGCCATCGCCTTTATGGCTGCGCGGCTGTGTCCAGGAGTGTCGAATTCCGGGATTACGCGTATGCGCTTTGACCATGCGTACCTGAGAATCTCCGTGAAGTCCTCTTTCGTATAATGTCCGTTGGAAAGTGCCGTGCTGTGCGGGTCAGCGTTGCCGTCATACGAAGGCTGAATGCCCTCATCCGGGAAAAGCGAGTGCACGGAACCTATTTCAGTCAGCTCTTCCAGGCCGTCCACAGCGAGTCTCCATCCTTCGTCATCTGCCAGGTGGAGGTGGAGGTAATTGACTTTGTATCTCGAGAGCAGATCTATGATTTTGAGAAGGTTGTCCTTCGTGGTGAAGTTCCTGGCGACATCCAGCATGAAGCCTCTGTACTGGAAGTCCGGCCAGTCTTCGATGACCATATCTTCCAGAGGCTTGCCGCCGAGGTTCTCCCTGAGCCTGTCCAGGGTTACTTCCGCATAATGCTGTCCGTCAGGGTCATTGGCCTCTATCGAGGCATTGCCGTCCGAAACGGTGATTTTATACCATCCGGCCGGTCTGGTCTGAGGTGATGAGTTCTTGATGCCAGGGATGATGTCCGTGGCTTTCACCGGTGAGACGGTGAGGGAATGGTTGTAATCCCACCATTTGTCCCCGTCCGGGGCGAGCGGAAGAAATTCATAGCTGGTCTTCAGTTTGCAGACATTTTTCCCCTTCTGGAGGGCGAATCCTTCCGGAGCCCACGAGTGGCGTTTCAGCGGGTCGCTTGAGTATCTGACGGTAAGGGTCTTTCCCGTGGCCTTCCCGGCAGGGACAAGGCGGTACAGATTGCCCTGGAAAGGTTCGTATATGGCGTCTGACCCGTCAAGTGTGGTCACGCCGATTGGCATCTGGGAGCACCAGATGGTCCAGTCAGTTCCGAGGTGCCGGGCTCCGCGTACGGTTATGGTGTGGACGGCGCTTCCGTCGGGCTGCACTTCCCCCTCGTGCCAGACGATTTCAGGGGTGGAGTTGCAGGAGATCAGCAGGCACAGGCTAGCGAGCAGTGGTATAATCCGGACCGAGTTCATTTTTCGAAGTGTTGATGGATGAATTGTAATCTGATAGAAACTCTTTCATCGCGGACAAAAATAAAGGATATTTTTTAATTTTGTGAAAACAGTTTTTGGATATGAGACGATTCGCGGTGGTCGCGCTATGCGGCATTATGGCATTATGTTCCTGCAGGTCAGGGATTAAGGTGATAAGTTATAATGTGGGAACCTTTACGAAATCCGGACAGGACTGCACTCAGATGATAGCGGATATGCTCTCGGAGCAGCAGGCGGACTTCGTCGGGCTGTGCGAACTGGACAGCTGCACGGTCAGAACCGGCGGGCGGTACCAGCTGGCTGAACTGACCTCGAAGGTGAAGGGCGGCTACCAGGCTGTCTTCGCCCCGTCGCTGCGCAGTTTCCAGGGCGGAAAGTACGGTCTGGGTATGCTGATAAAGTCAAATTACCCTGTTCAGAGTACGGAAGTGATAGAGCTGGAGATGGGAAACGGGGTGGAGCAGAGGATTCTGGCCATCGCGCAGACCCCGCAGGTGATCTTCGCCGTGACCCATCTGGACCATATAGGAACGCAGGCCAGGGCGCTGCAGTGCGCCCAGATTACGCAGATCCTTTCCGCCCTGGCCGGGCAGACCGGTAAGGAAGTCATCCTGTGCGGGGATTTCAACTGCATACCGGAAAGCGCTGAGATGCAGTATATGAATGAATATTGGACCCGGGTCAGCACGGTGCAGAACACTTACCCGAGTGACGTTCCGCAGAGGTGCATAGATTATATCTTTATACTTAAAGGCAGCGGCCTGTCCTGCAGGAACAGCGGCGTCCTGGAAAGCACGAAGACTTTCGATGCTGCGCGCGCGTCGGATCATCTCGCAGTGTGCGTCGAGCTGCGGTAGTATTTTCTATTGGCGGTTGATGAAGCAGTCGATGGTGTTCTCCATCAGTGAGCAGATGGTCATAGGACCGACGCCGCCCGGAACGGGAGTGATGACGCTCGCCTTGGCCTGAACCTCGTCGAAGTCCACGTCTCCGCAGAGCTTTCCGTCCACGCGGTCAATGCCCACGTCGATAACCACTGCGCCTTCCTTTACCATGTCGGCCTTGATGAGCCGCGGAGAGCCCACGGCCACGACCAGAATGTCGGCCTCGCGGGTGATGCTTCCCAGATTCTCGGTATGCGAGTGGCAGATGGTTACGGTGGCGTTCTCGTTAAGAAGGAGCTTGGCGGTCGGAAGACCCACGATGTTGCTTCGGCCCACCACTACGGCCCGTTTGCCGCAGATTTCCACATTGGCAGCCTTCAGAAGGCGTATGATTCCGCGCGGAGTGCAGGGAACGCAGTACTGCGGGTTCGGTTCCGGTTCGGTGCGGCGGCGCCAGAGTGCGGCCACGTTCTCGGGGTGGAATCCGTCCACGTCCTTTTCTCGCGCGATCGCATAAAGGGCCTTCAGCTCATCGATATGCGCCGGCAGCGGAAGCTGAACCAGAATCCCGTCCACGCCCTCGTCCTCGTTCAGAAGCCTTATCTGCTCGAGCAGCGACTCCTCCGAAGTCTCGGCCGGAAGATGTATGGTGGTGTTCTGTATGCCAATCTTTTCACAAGCCTTTCCCTTGCTTCTCACGTATGTGGCGCTGGCGGGATCGTCACCTACCAGAACGACGGCCAGATGCGGCACACGGCCGTATTTGGCAGGGAAAGCGGCCACCTGCTCCGCGAGCTGGGCCTTGATATTGTCCGATAACTCTTTTCCGCTTAAAATCACGTCGCGAAGATAGCAATAAATTTTGTATCTTCGTAGGCTAAACATTTTTCGTTATGAGAGTATTTCGACTGACCAATACCAAGAGCCACCAGAAGGAAGTGTTCAAACCCATCAACCCCGGACGTGTGGGAATGTATGTCTGCGGACCTACCGTCTATGGCGACGCCCATCTGGGACACGCCCGCCCGGGAGTCACCTTCGACCTTCTCTTCAAGCTCCTCACCCATCTCGGATACAAGGTGCGTTATGTGCGCAACATCACCGACGTGGGACACCTGGAGCACGATGCCGATGAAGGCGAGGACAAGATCTCGAAGAAGGCCAGGCTCGAACAGCTCGAACCTATGGAAGTGGTCCAGACCTATACGCTCCGT
>CAYMDZ010000093.1:0-4759 GCA_964389355.1 uncultured Muribaculaceae bacterium
TAAGTGATTCTTTGATGGGCGCTATAATATGTGCGCCTGCAAAAGGAAACTATAAAGAAACCCTTCAATATAAGCTATTGTCCGAATTGGAACATCTTCGAACCTTCAACGTTTACAATTACGGCTATAAGCTTGGAAACAGAGAACTATATCTCGATGATGAGCCGAAGTGCCCGATCCTTGGAGACGAGTACCAAATTGATGACTCAGAATCTCTGCTATACTGACGTCTTTCCCATTCGACAAGGTACGGAAAAGCCGGAAATTCGCAAGGGAAGCGCGTGAAAACAGGTGACACTTGGCAAAACGAATAGTAGAAAGATAGTAAATTGATTGCAAATAGCAATCAATTTACTATCTTTGCAGCAAAGCAAAAACAATTATGTCACAATCAGCACTTACAATAAGATTAAATTCTGAGCTCAAAGCTCAGTTTGACAGCCTTTGTGAGGAATTCGGGATGAGTACAAACACGGCGTTCAATATCTATGTTCGCCAGGTGGTCAGGAACCGGAGCATCCCGTTTGTAATCGAAGCTGCTGCCAAGGATGACCCGATGGTCAAAGGCCGAGCAGCCTTCTACCGCATGCGTCAGGCGGCAGCTGAAGCCGGCTTGCAAGACATGACGCTCGAAGACATCAACAACGAGATCAGACTTGCAAGAGAGAAGAAAAAATGAAAATCTATGCCGTCATAGACACTAATGTGTTAGTATCCGCGATGTTGGCGAAGCACCAGGATTCTGCGCCGTTGCTTATACTTGAGAACTTGTTTTCCAGACAAATTATCCCGATGTACAATGACGAAATCCTTGCAGAATATAACGAAGTGCTTCGGCGGCCACATTTTCCGTTCGATGAAGAGGATATAGATTTTGTCTTACACGCCATTATGGAAAGTGGGATGGACTCTTTACGTACATCGACTGAAGATATAGTCTTCGATCCTAAAGATGTCGTCTTTTATGAAGTGGCTATGTCCAGAGAAGATTCATATCTCATTACGGGAAACATTAAACACTTCCCGAGAAAACCCCGAGTTGTTACGCCAAACGAAATGTTGGACATAATCAATGCGGCACAATGGACTTTAGAAAAATAAGCGCCATTAAGCCCCAAAGCGCGGCGGTAATTCCACACTTTTTAGCAAAAATCGCGGAAACAGTTCCGCGGTTTTGAGAATTTGCACTCGCAAAGATTGATGATCCTGTCGGCGCGCTCAATCAGGAGATCCACTTGAGAGTTCCTGCCAATCCAGGAGTTGGAGCGAGTTTTAGAAAAATAAAGGCCGGGCGACAGTTACCTTTTGAACCACGTCCTCTTCAGAAAGGCGCGGACAGGCTCATCGTAAAGTTTGAGCAGGGCCCAGGCCAGGAAGATGGACAGGACGAATACGCCCACGGCGACAGCCACGTGCTGCCAGAGAGGAGCCTCCCCGTGTTCCGCCACCCAGTTTATCTGCATATAGATCAGAGGAAAATGCGTGATGTAAACAGGATATGAGATATCACCCAGCCATTTGCATACGGCCGTGCTGCGGGCGTCCGTGGTCTTCGAGCCCGCGCCCAGAAGGACGATGGCCGGGAAAAGAACGATTATGCACAGCGCCTGATACAGGCCATCCGCCCAGCACTGCCTTCCCCCTATGCACGGAATCGAGAACGAGATGATGATGGCCAATGCGCACCACCAGAAGCCGCCTCTGGCGTGAAGGGGCGAGCCGGACGGATTGGCCTCAGTGCGATGCGAAGGGAGGATCCTGGAAATCAGCAGACCGCACAAAAACGGATACAACAACCTGGAAAATCCGATATATATCTGCTGACCGGTCAGACTCCACCCTCCGATCACATTGAATTGCGGGCCGTCAGGAAACAGGCCGAAGATGTCCCAGCCCAGGGTCAGGTCAAGCGTAAGCACAGCGCTCAGCGCACACAACACGGCGAGAGCCGCCTTCGGAAGACGCCTGAAAACGAACGCGTAGAGTATGTTTCCTATGTATTCCAACGTCAGCGACCAGTTAGGACCGTTGAATGAATTGGTCTCGCACCATCCGCGAATATCCAGAGACGGGCCGCACGGAATCATCAGAAAGCCCATCACCAGACAGAGAACGAATTTCCACCATTCTATCTGATGCGTAAGCGGGAAAGCCGTTCCGGCGAAGAAGAACAGGCAGGCGCCCGCCACCGTGCCGGCGATGACCATAGGATGAAGCCTCATAAGGCGCCTCTTGAAAAAGCTCCAGGTGCTCATCCTCCCCCATCTGTCGTCATAGGCATATCCTATCACGAATCCGCTGAGCACGAAGAAGAAATCCACCGCCAGATAGCCGTGGTTGATGATCTGCGTCGCCGGACCCGTGGAATAGGTCTCCAGAAGATGGAACAGTATCACCAGAATGGCCGCCACCCCGCGAAGTCCGTCGAGGATTTCATAACGTGGCTTGGATGCCAGATATTCAGCCTGCTTTGCCATAAGTCTTTAATTGAAACACACAAAGGTACTAAATCAGCCTGCTTGCCGATTGATATATTTTTACAAATATTTGATTTATTTTTGCAAATACACACACAAGACACGATGAACTGCATCTACGACCACGTAAGGATAAAACCGGACAGACAGATTGGCCCGCACAGCCAGTCAAGCTTCGAACTCTCATACATAGTCACCGGCAGCGGCACACGCACGCTGGGTCCGGATTCGCAGCCTTTCGGGAGCGGGGAGGCGGTACTTGTGCCCCCTGGAATGAGGCACGGCTGGCAGTTCGACGAGAACGACACCGATCGCGGCGGGTGCATCGAGAACATCACATTCCATTTCAAGCCGGCACTGGCAGAAGGATTGGCACAGATGTTCCCGGAGCTAAAGGAGCCGATGATAAGACTTCTGGGCACGAACGAGGCGCTGCTGTACAAAGGGGCGCAGAGGGAAAAAATCGCGCGGCTGCTGATAGAGATGGAAGGCCGCGAAGGGTTCGAACGGGCACGGGCCGTCCTGTCGCTGCTCGAGGCATTGGCACCGGAAGAAACGACAGCGAGGTTGTGCACACGCGGGCCGATCGGCATTCAGAAACGTCTGGAAAAGGTCCGTATCTATGTGGCCTGCAACTATATGCGCAAATTCCACCTCGACGATGTGGCGGCTTATGTCGGGATGAACCGGTCGGCCTTCTGCACATTTTTCAGGAAAGAGACGGGGCGGACCTTCATTGCGTACCTGAATGAATACCGTGTTCAGAAGGCGCGCGAAATGCTGTGCACAGATGACGCGCCGCCGGTCTGCGAGGTCGCCGCCGCCTGCGGATTCGAGTCTGCCGCCCACTTCAGCCGTACATTCAAGGCCATTACCGGCGTGACGCCGAAGCTGGTGGCAGGGAAATTCGGGAAATAATTTCCTGATAATTTGATTATTATATTTATAATAATTATTTTTGCCATAAAATTACATCCGTTATGGCAAACGCAAAGATTGAAAACCCCTTTATTGTAGGCAAATACGTCTCTGACAAATATTTCTGCGACAGAGAGAAAGAGAGCGAATTCATCTTAAAACAGGTCGCAAACGGCCGTAATGTCGCACTGATTTCAGATCGAAGAATGGGCAAAAGCGGCCTGATACAGCACGTGTTTGCCCAAAAATCCGTGACAAACAACTTCAACACCATATACATTGACATCTATGCCACAAGTTGTCTGTCAGAATTTGTCTATCTTTTCGGGAAGGCCGTATTTGACCTACTCAAACCGCATCGCACAAAGCGGATGGAAAAATTCTTCAACATAGTATCCTCCCTGCAAGTCGGGGTCAAATGGGACCCGATAAACGGAGAGCCGGGTCTGGATATCGGAATCGGAGACATTAAACAACCAGATACGACGCTGGACGAAATTTTCAGATATCTGGAAGGCTCCGAGAAACGTTGTCTGGTGGCAATAGACGAATTTCAACAGGTTGGAGAATACGGGGAGAAAAATATCGAGGCGCTGCTGAGAACGAAAATCCAACAATGCACCAACGTACAGTTCATCTTTTCCGGCAGCAAAAAACACGTTATGAGCAATATGTTCCATTCCCCAGCCAAACCGTTTTATCAGAGCGCCATCATAATGGGACTGGAAGCAATCCCCATCGACAAATATATTCCATTTGTACAAAAGCTGTTCGTGGAAGGGAAAAAGACGATTGCAGACAATGTGATTTCCACCGTCTATAATGATTATGACGGCACCACGTGGTTTATTCAGATGATGATGAACGAACTGTATTCGCTAACAGCAGAAAACGGGGGCTGCACGTGTGAAATGATTGACATCGCACGGAAGAATATAATCCAGGTGCAGGAATATGGATATAAAGAGATTCTTTCCAATTTGTCGATCCGGCAAAGACAACTGCTGCAGGCTATAGCAAAGGCTCGGAAAGTTTCAGGCATAACCTCAGCCGATTTTGTTTCCAAAAATAGCCTCGGATCAGCAAGCTCGGTACAGGCAGCCCTAAATCCGCTGCTCGACAAAAATCTGGTTACGAAAACGGATGATTCGTATCGCATCTACGACTATTTTCTGTCGGAATGGATACGCACGAACTATTAGATTGAACGGCAAGAAAGAACCTGCCGGGCAAGGAGCAAGAGTAGTTGCGAGGGCCTACAGCCTGTCGTACTCTTCGGCGCTGACGGGTTCCAGCCATTCGTTGGGCTCTGAACCGGGGCAGGAGTTTTCCACTTTGACGTGTGTGGCGAGATGCTGGAACCA
>CAYMDZ010000094.1:0-4745 GCA_964389355.1 uncultured Muribaculaceae bacterium
GACAAGGCCGGCGTGGCTGAGATAATGAACGCCGTTCAGTACATCGTCTCCCACCCTGAATTCAAGCACGGCCCCGTCTGCATAGGCTTCACTCCGGACGAGGAGATAGGTCGCGGCGTGGTCAAGTTCGACGTGGCCAAATTTGCTGCCGACTATGCCTACACAATGGACGGCGGAGAGGTCGGAGAGCTCGAGTACGAGAACTTCAACGCCGCCGCCGCCACCGTAACCATCCAGGGCCGCAATGTCCATCCGGGCTATGCCAAGGGCAAGATGAAGAACGCCATCCTCATCGGCATGGAGCTCAACTCCCTGCTCCCGATAGAGCAGCGTCCTGAATACACCTGCGGATACGAAGGGTTCTTCCACATCATCTCGTTCAAGGGCACCGTGGAGGAATGCACATTCTCATATATCCTCCGCGAGCACGACCTCGAGAAGCACGAGGAGCAGAAAAAGACCCTGCAGAAGTGCGTGGATTTCATAAATGCCAAGTACGGCGAGGGTACTGCGAAGGCCGAGATACGCCACCAGTACTACAACATGCGCCGTCAGGTGGAACCGCACATCCACATCGTGGAGAAGGCCCAGAAGGCTATGGAGATGGAGGGCATAAAACCAAAAGTGCAGCCTATTAGAGGCGGCACTGATGGAGCAAATCTTTCATTTATGGGACTTCCTTGTCCGAACATCTTCGCCGGCGGACTCAACTTCCACGGAAAATTCGAGTGGGTTCCGGTCGAGTCCATGGAGAAGGCCAGCAAGGTAATTCTCAATATACTAAGCCTTTTCGCCGAGTAATCTCTTTTCCCAGGCCCAGGCCGAACGCAGCGTGTCATCCAGGCTGCGGGTGGCCTTCCAGCCGAGTTCCTTCTCGGCCAGGCTCGGGTCGCACCATACCGAGCATACGTCTCCGGCGCGGCGCGGGGCTATCCTGTAATTCAGCTTGAGATTGTTGACCCTTTCGAAGGTGGTCACGAGTTCAAGTACGGATACGGGACGTCCCGTGCCCACGTTGAATATCTCGTAGTCCTTTTTCATCTGACCCTCAAGCATCCTCCTTACAGCGCAGACGTGCACTTTGGCCAGGTCCACTATATCTATATAGTCGCGAAGGCAGGTTCCGTCCTCGGTAGGGTAGTCGTTGCCGAATACGCTCAGGCACTCTCTCTTGCCTGCGGCGGTCTGCGTGATGTAAGGCACGAGGTTCTGAGGCACTCCGCGCGGAAGTTCGCCGATAAGGGCTGACGGATGAGCGCCGATAGGGTTGAAGTATCTGAGCGCAATTCCCTTGATCTGAGGGTATGCCTTCACGCAGTCCCTCAGGAAATCCTCGCATATCTGCTTGCTGTTCCCGTAAGGGGAGGTGCTCGGCTGACGCGGAGAGGTCTCGCTTACAGGAAGTTTCTCGGGCTCGCCGTAAACCGTGGCGGATGAGGAGAACAGCACGTTGCAGCCGTGTTCTTTGGCCACCTGAAGGATGTTCATGAAGGAGTTGAGGTTGTTCGTGTAGTATTTGAGAGGGTCCGCCACCGATTCGCCCACGGCCTTGAATGCCGCGAAGTGGATGACCGCGTCGATCTTGTGTTCACCGAACAGCTTTCTTACGGCCGCCAGGTCGCAGAAATCCATCTCCACCAGGGGGAGCTCCTTTCCGGTAATCTTGCATACGCCGTTGTAATTGGTTCTGTCGCAATTTGAAAAGTTGTCCGCGATCAGGACGTCATATCCCGCTGCGTCAAGTTCCACCGTAACGTGGCTTCCTATGTACCCGGCGCCGCCGGATACCAGAACTGTTTTCTTAGTCATATATTCAGTTTTCAATAATAATTGCAAATCCGCCGCCCGGAGCCATATGGAGTTTCAGCACGGTGCTTGAATCCACATCGAGCGTCTCTATGACGTGGTCGGTGGCAGTAACGTCGGCATTGACCCCGTCCCTGTACACTTTGGCCTTCCATTTTCCTTCCGGAAGGAAGTCAAGGGACACTTCGCAGTCACGCTCGCTCCAGTTGGTGATGCCTCCTATATAATATTTGCCGTCCTTCTCTCGGAGGGTCACGATGTTCTCGCCCATTTTGCCGTCCAGTACGGTGGTCGAGTTGAATACGGTAGGGATGGCTGTGATGTAATTGGTGGTCGCCTTGTCCTCCTCATAGGCGGAAGGCGAGTCGCAGAGCATTCCCAGCGGAGCGTCGAACACCACGTAAAGCGCTATCTGGTGTGCGCGCGTTCCCTGGCTCATCGGCCTTGCGTGAACAGGGCGGAATTCCTCCCTGCGTGCGTTTCTCATCGCACCCGGCGTGTAGTCCACAGGACCTGCGACCATACGCAGGAACGGGATGTAGGTATCATTGGCAGGCATATCGGTCTCGTCGGCGCTCGACCATTTGAGCTGCTCGAGTCCGTGCACGCCCTCGAAATTCAGCAGGTTGGGGAAGGTGCGCGTGAGTCCGGTCGGCTTGTACATGCCGTGGAGGTCGAGCACGAGGTGGTGCCTGGCCGCGATTTCTGCCAATTCGTAGATCTGGTTCACGGTCTTCTGGTCCTGCGCGTCGAAGAAGTCGATCTTGAATCCGCCCACGCCCAGATTGGCATAATACGAGCAGATCTTCTCGGCGTTGTTGTAAAGCAGCGAGCTGGTTATCCAGAGGATCAGCTTGACATTGGACTCCTGGGCATAGCCGCACAGGTATTTGAGGTTGATCTGGTCGCTGAGGTCCATCGGGTCGAGGTTCTGATACCAGCCCTCGTCCAGAATCACGTACTTCAGGCCGTTGGCAGCCGCGAAATCTATGTGATATTTATAGGTGTCGGTGTTGATGCCGGCCTTGAACGGCACGTTGTAGAGAAGATTGGCATTCCACCAGTCCCAGCTGCTCAGGCCCGGGGTGATCCACTCGATCTCGTCCACCCTGCTCGGGTCGGCGGTCTGATACACCATATTGTTCACCGGAAGGTCCTTGTCCTTCTCGGCGTAGGCGATGATTCTCCACGGGAAACTTCTCGAGCCGCCCGTCCTGGCGATCCTGTCAGTGTATCTTTCAGGCCTCTCCACGCCCTTGTCGGTCACCTTCCTGCCCTCCGGAATCGGCGGGAACACGGCTTCGAACCCGCGGTCGGAAAGCTTCACGAACATTCCCGGGTAGTCTTCCACGTTGGATTCGGTAAGCAGGATGTCGCCCCAGTCATCGGAACGCACCACGACAGGAAGGAAGGCCAGCCGGTCACGGTTCTCGCCGTATTCGCCCAGCTTCTGGACGGCGTACTGGTTCTCGAAACTGCTTTCGTACGGGTCCGTGGTGTTGTTCAGCTTCCACGGGATGACGGCCTCGTATGCGCCGGTGAAATTGTACTGCACGCATTCGTTAAGTACCTCGATGTCGTTCGGGAACGAAGTCACGAAGCGGTATGCGATGCCGTCGTTGTAAGCCCTGACCTGAAGGGTGTAGTTCCCGTCATAGCGAAGGCTCAGATAGTTGTATGAAGTCTGAAATGCGTTCTGCCTGTAGAACGGCGCCGTGATGTTCTCGGTCCTGTTCCCGCGGGTGTCCTTCCTGATGGAGGCGTTCTGCCCGAGAACCATACCGTCGGCGAGCGTCATCGAGAGCCGGCAGTTTTCCATCACCGTCTGCCCCTTGACCTTTACGGCGAGCACGGTGGCGGTGTCCACGGAGACCGTCGCGCTGAGATTGCCCGACGGGCTGGTCACGGTGTAGTCTTTCGCTGCCAATCCTGTCACGGCGGCAAGCGTCAGTGCAACGGAGATCAGAATTCTTTTCATATCAGTTCTTTTTAAGAGATGATTTTACCATATAAACTACCAGCAGTATCAGCGGGATGATCGCGATGGCCTCGGCCCCGCTGCAGAGCGCCCCTTCCCTGCAGGTGTTCCAGTCATACAGGAAGGCGTCCACGCCTGCGAACTTGAGCACTGCGGACACCACGCCCATCAGCGCACCGCCGGCGATGAATCCTGAAGCAATAAGCGTACCCTTGTTCACGCGCGCCTCGTTGACGGCCTTGTCCTTGCTGCGGCTGCCGACCCACCACGAGATGGCGCCACCCAGAAGCAGAGGGAGGTTCAGGTCTATTGGAATGAACATTCCCAGGCAGAATGCCAATGAGCTCACGCCGCAGAAATTGAGCACGAGCGCGATTACGGCACCGATTCCGTACAGAACCCACGGCGCGTTGCCGCCGTTCATCATCGGCTGGATGACAGCCGCCATCGCATTGGCCTGCGGAGCCACGAGCGCCCCGTCTCCGGTGAATCCGTATGTCTTGTTGAGCACGAGCATCACTCCGCCCACCGTAGCTGCGGCCACGATGGTGCCCACGAACTTGAGCATCTGCTGCTTGGCAGGGGTGGTGCCGGTCCAGTAGCCGATCTTGAGGTCGGTCACGAACCCTCCGGCCATCGAAAGCGCCGTGCAGACCACGCCGCCTATTATCATCGCTGCAGCCATTCCGCGGTCGCCCTTAAGTCCCACTGCCACAAGCACAAGCGCTGTGATGATGAGGGTCATTATGGTCATTCCGCTCACAGGGTTCGAGCCCACGATCGCGATGGCGTTGGCAGCCACCGTAGTGAACAGGAACGAGATGACGGCCACGATGAGCAGCCCGATGATCGCCTGCCATACGTTGTCCACCACTCCGCCGAACGCGAAGAACGCGAACACCGCCAGAAGCGTGATAACCACGCCCATAACCACTATCTTCATAGGAAGATCCTTGTCCTT
>CAYMDZ010000095.1:0-4739 GCA_964389355.1 uncultured Muribaculaceae bacterium
CGCAGGCGGCGAGCATCCCGTCCCTTTCGTAAGAGTCTATGTCCGCCAGCAGCATCCGGTCCACTCCCGCGTCCAGAGCGCGCTGGAGCACTGCTTCCTCTTCGCCTTTGAACGCCTCGTCGGTTATGTGGGTATGTGTGTCTATGAACCTCATTTCGGGATGCAATTTTACTCATTTTTTATGAGAATGTGACACCTCTGAAGCAAATCAATTTCCAGAAATCCGTCCTTCTGAAGCATCATGCACAGGGTCAGGACCCTGTTGTAGGTAAGCCCGGAATTCTGCGCCACCTTCTCCATGTCTATCCCGCGGTGAGTCTGTATCTGTCTGCCGGCCAGCAGGATGTCTTCCAGCATCTCCGGGGGCAGATTCGCATAATGCCGTTCCAGACTCTCCGTGAAACTGCCTTTCGGCGAGAGCATAGTTCTTCCCAGGCCAAGCCGCGAAGACAGATTCTGCAGGTTCGCGATGGGCTCGGCGAGCCGCTCTTCGAGAAGATTGTTGCAGCCCTGTGAACGGATGTCATCTATTCTTCCCGGCAGCACGAGCAGGTCCCTGTTGTAGCTGAAGGCGTGGCGCGCCGTGATGAGCCCTCCGCCGTGCTTTTTGGATTCAATCAGAATCGTGGCGGACGAGAGTCCGGCGATGATGCGGTTCCTGCGCAGGAAATTGGCCGAGGTGACCGGATACCCCACAGGGAAGTCGCTTATCAGAGCGCACCCTTCCGTGGATGCCAATTGTCTGGCGAGCTCCGCGTGCGAAGACGGCGAGAAGGTCTCGATTCCGGTGGGCAGAACCCCGATGGTGGGCAGTCCGTATTCCAGGGCGCTGCGGTGGGCGACCCCGTCCACTCCCAGAGCCAGTCCGCTGACGATGCAGGGCCGCAGCGGTGCGCGGGACAGAGCGTCCACGATGCGCCTGCACCATTCTTTCCCATAGGGACTTATGTCCCTGGTGCCCACGATGGATATCATCTTCTGCGAGAACAGCTTCTCCGGAGGGGTGACGCTTCTGTAATACAGGCCAATGGGGGCGTCTTCGCATTCGCGAAGCGCCGAAGGGTAGAGTTCGTTCTCGATGGAGATGAAGTGCGCTCCGGTGCGGGAGAGCCTTTCCAGTTCCCGCCGGCTTTCTTCCAGCGCACCGTCGCCGAGTTTGCCTCTGTAAGGGGAGTCTGGACTCAGAAAAGAGTCCCTGGTCCGTTCAGGAAGCGCGAACAGGGCCCTGACGGAGCCCAGTTCGTCCATAATCCTGTGTGCAATCTGTGGCTTGAAGCCAAATACACGATTGAGCGTAACCGCGCCCAATGTGCTCAGGTCGAATGAAGTTTCCATATTTGTAAGTCTTAGTCAAGTGAATTCGAAGTTTAGTTTTCCGCGGCTTTGCAGCGGAGTTTCTTTTCGACCAGTTCAATGGTCTCGATGAGTTTTTCGTCGGTCTCGGCGCAGATGCTCATAATGCAGAGCAGGCCTTTCTTGAGTTCCACGCACATAAGCCTCATAGGGGATTCGTCCTCGCAGAGGGCCTCGAATCCGTAGGCCTTCTTGCCCGCGAACGGCCATTCCGTGATAGGGTCGAAGTCCTCGGGGTCGCTGTCGTCGAACCCTACGATGTCGGCGTAATTGGCCAGGGCCTCGTCAGCCGCTGTGGTGTCGGAAGGCATCTTGCCGGAATAGATGTCCACTACGGCCAGGTCCTTCTGGGCCTCGTCGTCAGGCAGATGGCATTCGATGTGCGTCACCTCCGTGCCGTCGAATTCCGTGTAGGTGCTTTCTTCTTTCTCCCAGCCTCCGCTGAGGTCCAGGGTAATGTTGTATTCAGCCATATATTAAAGAATTAACATTGCGTCTCCGTAAGGACCGAACCTGTAGTCGCCCTCAAGCGCCTCCCTGTAGCCCTTCATCACCAGGTCATATCCGCCGAAAGCGGCCACTGACATCAGCATCGTGGACTTCGGAAGGTGGAAATTGGTGATGTAAGCATCCGGAATGGAGAACTCGTACGGAGGGAAGATGAACTTGTTCGTCCAGGTGTCGGTAGGTCTAACCTCGTGGTTCGTGGTGACATAGGTCTCCAGTGCGCGCACTACCGTCACGCCCACGCCCACTACCTTATGGTGCGAACGCTTGGCATTGTTGATGGCCTGCGCTGCCTCTTCGGAGATGATCATCCTCTCGCCGTCCATCCTGTGTTTCGACAGGTCTTCGACATCCACTTCGCGGAAATGTCCGATGCCCATGTGCACGGTGATGAAAGTCTTGTCTATATCTTTGAGAATCATTCTGTTGAACAGCTCGCGCGAGAAGTGCAGGCCGGCCGCCGGAGCGGATACCGCGCCTTCGTTCTTCGCGAAGATGGTCTGGTAATTCTCCACGTCGCTCTCGTCAGGAGTCTCCTTTACCCATTCAGGGACAGGAGTCTGGCCAAGCGCGAAGAGATCTCTCTTGAACTCCTCGTAAGGTCCGTCGTAGAGGAAACGGAGGGTGCGGCCCCTGGAGGTGGTGTTGTCTATGACTTCAGCCACCATGGAGTCGTCTTCGCCGAAATAGAGTTTGTTCCCGATTCTTATCTTGCGGGCAGGCTCCACGATGACGTCCCACAACTTCTGCTCGGCGTTCAACTCGCGCAGAAGGAACACCATTATGTCGGCTTCGGTCTTTTCCTTCTTTCCGAAAAGTTTGGCAGGGAAGACCTTGGTGTCGTTGAGCACGAACAGGTCGCCCTTTCCGAAGTAGTCTATAACGTTTTTGAACAATTTATGCTCAATCTCTCCCGTATCCTTGTGGAGGACCATAAGCTTGCACTCGTCTCTCCAGCGGGTAGGCTCCTTGGCTATTTTTTCTGCGGGCAGATTGAAGTCAAATTGAGAAAGTTTCATATACTGTAATTCTATAGAGTCAATTTATTTATATACGGACAGTATCCCCGGAAAGTTTCACTGAAACTTATTTTATATTCATAAGTATGCGTCTGGCCGCAGGATGGAGGTTGTTGCACCTGCTGCCTATGTTGTTCACGAACCCCAGAGGGTGTCCGCGGTAGCATACGGCATTGTATCCCAGCGCGCTGTCCGGGAAGCGGAGCGTGTCGTGGTGAAGGTACTCCAGGGCGCCGTTCCTGTCCACGTCTATGCGCGGATATTCGTCCCCGTACCCGATGCTGAGGGCATAGTCGGAATCAGGCACGAACTTCCGGCCTTTCTGCTCTCCTTTGTATATGCCGTAGCGGAGCGGTTTTATCACGGATTCCAGCGGAGCGGATTTCCCGGGGGCAGGGGCCGTCTTTACGATCGAACCCACCCATTGGCCTTCGCCAGGCACCACGCCAGCCTTCAGAAGATGTCCGAACTGCGTGAGGGTGACTCCGTTCCCGGCAAATTCGTTTTCGGCGGGGATTATCTCGCCGCCCAGGGTTTCGGCCGTCCACAGAAGGTTGTCGTCGTTCTCCCTCTGCTGGTAGGTGCAGGTGGAATAGACGAGGATCCCGCCTTCCCTTAGTGCGGGCCACACATCCGAGAGGATGCGCTTCTGCCGGGCCGCACAGAGCTCCACCGTCTGTTCGCTGAAGTCCTCCACCGCCCGTGCATCTTTGCGGAACATTCCTTCCCCGCTGCAGGGCGCGTCGCACACGATGATGTCGAAGAATCCTGCCAATCTTCCCAGAACGGCCGGGTCCACGCTGCACACGAACACGTTCGGATCGCCCCACAGGGCAATGTTGTCGGACAGCACGCGCGCGCGTTCCTTCATTACTTCGTTGCTGACCAGAAGAAAGTCTTCGCCATACGCCTCCCGCAGCGAGCAGGCCAGGTCGGTGGTCTTGCCTCCGGGCGCCGCGCACAGGTCCAGAACTTTAAGCCCCGGACGGCCGATTTTCGCGAGGGCCTTGCGGAAAATGTGCCCCACATACATCGCGGAGGAATCCTGCACATAGTAGCAACCCGCGTGTAACAGCGGGTCGAGAGTGAACACCGGACGGCTTTCCAGCAGCCTTCCGTACGGGCTCCAGGGTATGGGAGTGCCTTCGGGACCGTCAAGCCCCTTGAAAGGATTCAGTCTTATGGATACCGGAAGCGGGGTCATCAGATCTGTGCGCCTGCGCTTACCATTCCGTCCACTATCTTGTCGAGGGCCTCCTTGATCTTCCCGCCGAGCATCATCTTGATCATCCCGCTTATTTGGGCGTCCACGTCGATGAAGAAGTCAGTCCGCCCGCCGCCTATGTCATTGAAATGAAAGTCGATGGTGAATGCGAGAGGGGAGTTGAAGGACTCCAGGCTCACCTTCGAGTAAGGCTGCCTGTCGGTGACTTTAAGGGAAAACGTCATACCCTTGGCCGTGGCGGTCAGGGTGTCATAGTCCGCCTCCACGCTGACCTCTTCGCTCGCGGGCATCATGGCCTTGAAATTGCGCAGGTCGGTGAAGACCATATAGAGTTCCATGGGGTTGCGCCCCACGTAACCGTGTTTGCTGCTGTATTGTGCTGCCATAACCGGCTGTTTGAAATTTTGTGCAAAGATATGTTTTTTTCATAAATTTGCCCCCTGAAAAATCGCCCTATGCACAAGATATATTTTGACAACCGGTGTATCGTAATATGCAGCCCCGCAGACGAGAGCCTGTCGGATGCCAATGCCGTCATCTTCCACCCCGCCAGCGGAATGGATATAGCCACGCTCGCCCATATGTTCGAGGTGACCAGATCGCTTTCGAAGATCTACATCCCTGCCGAGGATACG
>CAYMDZ010000096.1:0-4723 GCA_964389355.1 uncultured Muribaculaceae bacterium
TAACCCCTCAGATCGAGGTGAAGTCACGTCGTATCGGCGGTGCCAACTTCCAGGTGCCTACTGAGTTGCGTCCTGAGAGAAAGGTGTCACTTTCGATGAAGAACCTTATCGTTTTCGCCCGCAAGCGTTCCGGCCACTCAATGGCAGAAAAATTGTGCGCTGAGATTGTTGCAGCCTACAACAACGAAGGTGGTGCATACAAGCGTAAAGAGGATATGCACAAGATGGCAGAAGCCAACAAGGCATTTGCACACTTCCGTTTTTAATTCAGTTACAAGTTTAAGTATCAATGGCTAAAAGAGATCTTAAGTTCACAAGAAACATCGGCATCATGGCTCACATCGATGCCGGCAAGACCACCACTTCAGAGCGTATCCTTTACTATACGGGAAAAACTCACAAGATCGGTGAAGTTCACGACGGCGGTGCTACCATGGACTGGATGGTTCAGGAGCAGGAGAGAGGTATTACCATTACTTCTGCCGCTACCACAGCCTTCTGGCACTACAACGGAGAGACCTATCAGATCAACCTGATCGACACTCCGGGCCACGTTGACTTTACTGTCGAGGTGGAACGTTCACTTCGTGTGCTCGACGGAACTGTCGCAACTTTCTGCGCAGTTGGCCGTGTACAGCCTCAGTCCGAGACCGTATGGCGTCAGGCTGACAAGTACGGAGTTCCGAAGATCGCCTACATCAACAAAATGGACCGTGTAGGTGCCGACTTCCTCGCAGTAGTTGAAGAGATCAAGACCAAACTTGGAGCTACAGCAGTTCCTATCTGTCTTCCGATCGGATCGGAAGATAAATTCCAGGGAATTGTAGACCTTATCGACAGGAAGGCCATTTATTACAATTCTACAGAAGAACTTGTAAACTATGAAGTCAAGGATGTCCCTGCCGATATGGCGGACGAGGTAGCCATCTGGCGAGACAAACTCGTGGAGAGCGCTGCCGAGTGTGACGACGCCCTTATGGAGAAGTATTTCGAGGATCCTGATTCCCTCACCAAGGAAGAAATCATCGCCGCCCTGCGCAAGGGTACGATCGAGATGCAGATAGTTCCTGCATGCTGCGGTTCTTCTTTCAAGAACAAGGGTGTGCAGTTCCTCCTCGACGCTGTAATGCGTTACCTTCCTTCTCCTCTCGACAAGGGTGCAGTCAAGGGAACCAATCCTGACACCGGAGCTGAAGAAGAGCGCAAGCCTTCTGCAGCTGAGCCGTTCTGCGGACTTGTGTTCAAGATCGCAACCGACCCGTTCGTGGGCCGTCTCGCTTTCCTGCGCGCATATTCAGGAAGACTCGATGCCGGTTCTTACGTGCTTAACGTAAGGTCAGGAAAGAAGGAGAGAGTCGCACGTCTGTATCAGATGCACTCAAATCACCAGAACCCTATCGAATTCGTGGAGGCCGGTGATATCTGTGCCGCCGTAGGTTTCAAGGACCTTAGGACAGGTGATACCATCTGTGTGGAGAACGCTCCTATTACGCTTGAGTCTATGGAATTCCCTGATCCGGTTATCGGAATCGCAGTGGAGCCTAAGACCCAGGGAGATCTTGACAAGCTCGGACTTGCACTTGCAAAACTTGCTGAGGAGGACCCTACCTTCCAGGTAAAGGCTGACCACGAAACCGGCCAGACCGTTATCTCAGGTATGGGTGAGCTTCACCTTGACATCATCGTCGACCGTCTCCGCCGTGAGTTCGGTGTCGAGATCAACCAGGGCGCACCTCAGGTTAATTACAAGGAGGCCATTACCGCCACCACCACTCATCGCGAGGTATTCAAGAAGCAGACAGGTGGACGTGGTAAATTCGCCGACATTATCGTTGAAATCGGACCTGCAGACGCAGGTGTTACCGGACTTCAGTTCGACAACCAGGTCAAGGGCGGTAACGTTCCTAAGGAATTCATCCCTTGCGTGGAGAAGGGCTTCAAGTCAGCAATGGCCAACGGTGTCCTTGCCGGTTATGAGGTTCAGTCTCTGAAGGTTACCCTGCTCGATGGTTCATTCCATCCTGTGGACTCTGACCAGCTGTCATTCGAACTTGCGGCACGTATGGCATTCCGCCACGCCTGCCCTAAGTGCAAACCGGTGATCCTTGAGCCTATAATGAACCTCGAGGTTGTTACCCCTGAGGATTATATGGGTGATATCGTGGGTGACCTCAACCGTCGCCGCGGACAGATCGTCGCCATGGACTCAACTGCCAACGGCGCACGTATCATCAAGGCATTCGTTCCGCTTGCAGAACAGTTCGGTTATGTAACAGTTCTCCGTACCCTTTCTTCAGGCCGTGCGACCAGCACAATGTCGTTCGACCATTATTCAGAGGTACCTGCGGCTATGGCCAAGGATATCGTTGAGAAGAGCGGATACAAACTGTCCGATGAAGATGAGTAAAAGTTAAAAATTGTTAATTATGAGCCAAAAAATCAGAATTAAACTCAAATCATTCGATCATATGCTTGTTGACAAGTCAACATCCAAGATCGTTGAGACAGTGAAGTCTACCGGCGCAGCAGTGAACGGACCTATTCCGCTTCCTACGAACAAGAAGATCTTCACCGTCAACCGCTCAACCTTCGTTAACAAGAAGAGCCGTGAGCAGTTTGAGCTCGATACATATTGCAGACTTCTCGATATCGAAAACAGCAACGCGAAGACCGTTGATGCTCTTATGAGACTCGAGCTTCCTGCAGGTGTGGATGTAGAGATCAAAGTTTGATAAAAAATAAAAGAGTTAGTATATTTGCACCCGTAAGAGGTGCAAATATCGCTCTTTTACGGTCCCTTAGCTCAGTTGGTTAGAGCATCTGACTCATAATCAGGGGGTCGTAGGATCATGCCCTACAGGGACCACGAAAAAAGCCGGCTCGATAGCGAGTCGGCTTTTTTATTGTTTATCGAGGATTACAGAATCTCGATCTGACGGGTTGCAGGTTTCTGTTCAGCCTCTTCCTTCTTAGGAAGGACAATGTTCAGGACACCGTTTTCCATCTTCGCGTTGATGCTCTCCTCTTTGACATCCTCCGGAAGGACAAAGCTCTGTGAATAAGATGCGTAAGAGAACTCGCGACGCAGCCAGGTGCGTTTGTCGTCATCCTTCTTCTCTTCCTTCTGCTTCTTTTCGAGGTTGATCACAAGCTCGTTGTTGTCGTTGATGCTGATCTTGAAATCATCCTTGGTCATGCCCGGGGCAGCGATCTGGATATCGTATTGTTTGTCGTTTTCGATAATGTTTACTGCAGGAGTAGCGAACTGTCTGCTTACAGGAACACCCATAAATTCATCACCGAAAAAGTCATCAAAGATTGAAGGTAACCAAGAACTGTTCTCGTTGTTTCTTCTTGAATTTCTAATTACTGGTAACATATTATAAATCTCCTTTTGTTTTAAAATTAACTTCTGTTTCTCCTGCTTTCTCTCGCAGGTTCGACATAGTGTAAGGCAACTCACGTACCAGTGACATTTTGTCAGTGATGAAATTTTTGTTCTTTTTACAGGGCGCGGAACTGTGTCTTAAGCCAAAGGCAGAATATTGGATCCTGAATGTAGATTTTCCGGCCTTCGACATCTATCAGGTTCTTTTTCCTTAGCGCATCCTTGAGAATCCGTATGTTGCCGGAAGATCCCAGATTGTATTTTTCGAGTGTGGCGGCAGAAGAAAACTGTGTCGCTCCGTCCGCAACGGCACACAGATAATTGCGCTGTTTGTCGGTAAGGCTGTCCATAATGTTTATGAACTGCAGATTCAATGAATCGAGAACACTTTCCAGAGCGGCATTGACGATGTCTTTTGTGCAGACATCCGATGTGCGCAGCCAGCAGGCCTGTGCCAGCTGCTGGACATAATAGGAGTGATTGTCAACCTGCCCGGCCAGATATTCTGCGACCTCCGGGCTGATCGATTTTCCTGTCTGGGCGAAGCGGCTGACTATATATGTACCCCAGTCGGCAGTTGAAATCCTGGGGAGGAACATAATGTCCCCGAAACGGTAGAAAGGCATATTGTATTCTCCGAAAATCTTGAGCATCATATGCTTCTTGCTGCCGTAAAGGATATAAGCGACATCTTTCTGTTCCTGCCAATGGCTTCGCAGGATTTTCTGGAAGCGAAGCGAGTCCTCAAACTCGCCGACCTGCTGGAACTCGTCGATGCAGATTATGACTTTTCTGTTCTTTTTCCGGGCAATTCTTTGCGGGAGGTCGAGAATTTCTTCGCCGATCGGGTTGGACTTGACATCAATTCCGAAAGACAGTTCATATTGGCCTGCAGGATCGGAGATGGAGATTTTGGGAAGCAGCGCAGAGATGAATTCCTTGGCATCGGACATCAGATTCTCTATGGATGAGGATATCTGGGACATAATGCTCTTCGCAAAGACGGAATAGAACTCCTGCTCGTCGCTGCATTTGAACACATTCAGTCTTACGAACAGAAAATCCTTGTTCTCTTTCGCGGCTATCCCTGTCACTTTGTTGACCAGGGATGATTTTCCCCAGCGACGCGGTGATATTATGGCTGTATTCGTCAGCGAGGATATGTTTGCCAGAAGTTTGGACGTTTCGTTCTTCCTGTCGGTAAAATCATTGTCTCCGACGATTCTACCGTATGCAAAAGGCACTTCCATTTCTTTTTTGTGTTTTTGCAAATATATGTATTCAAAATAAATTAAACAATTTTATTTCATATAATTTTATTCAAGATTTCTTGAA
>CAYMDZ010000097.1:0-4705 GCA_964389355.1 uncultured Muribaculaceae bacterium
CGTCCCAGTAGCACTCGGAAGGCTTGACGCCGGCAGCGAGCAGACGTGCCATATCCTTGTCCATTCTCCATCTGAAAGACCACCAGTCCTTGCTCTCGCGCTGACCCCAGCCGCTTTCGCCCAGAGCCGACATCCTGGGGTATGTCCAGTACTCAAGCGATTCACTGTCAGGGATATACTCTCCCCAGAGGCATCCTTCGACGCCTATGATGTATTTAGCGCTGAGTTCAGGCAGACCGTCCACGCAAGGATAGTATGTGCCTATCTTCTTCAGGGTAAGAAGTCTGGTCTGAGTCTTGGGCTCGAAGTCAGGACCTGTCTGGTAGTAGTTGAAGTAGCACCAGCGGTCAGGGGACATTATGACGCGGTGACCCATCTGGATGCCGCGCCTGGCAGGAGCGTGTCCGCGGTAGGACTGGGCTATCATAGCCTTGTCAACGCCCTTCCCGTCCAGGATCTCGTCCCAGCCGATGACCTCCTTGCCGTGCGAGCGCAGGAAAGCGCAGGCGCGGTTAACGAAACATGACTGAACCTCGTCGTAGTCCTTGAGCCCGAGCTCCTTCATAAGCGAATGAACATAAGGGCTTTCCTTCCACTGCTTCTGAGGGCACTCGTCGCCTCCGATGTGCCAGTACTTCGACGGGAAGAGTGGCAGCATCTCGGTGAACACATCCTCCAGGAACTTGAAAGTGGCCTCGCTCGGAGCGTAAACGTCATACTTGACACCCCACGAGGTAGCCACCTCGTAAGTCTTCGTCGGATCGCAGGAGAACTGAGGGTAGGCCGCGAGAGCCGCGGTGGAATGGCCCGGAATCTCGATTTCAGGCACGACCTCAATCTGCCTCAGACGGGCGTATTCCACTACCTCGCGGATATCGTCCTGAGTGTAGTAACCCTCCTGCGGCTTGCCGTCAGGATTGGCATCCTTATAATCGGCGGTGAACGGACGGCGCGAACCGATCTCGGTAAGGCGCGGATATTTCTTGATCTCTATTCTCCAGCCCTGATCTTCAGTCAGATGCCAATGGAATTTATTGATCTTGCGGATGGACATCTGGTCGATGAACTTCAGAATCTCCTCCTTCGGATAGAAATATCTTCCGCAGTCCACCATCATACTTCTGTACGGGAATGCCGGATAATCGGAGATTTTGCAGCACGGTGCGGTCCATTTGACCCCGTTCACCTTCGCGGTCGAATAAATCTCCGCAGGGAACAGCTGAAGCAGGCTTTCCAGCGCATAGAAGGCGCCGGCAGGGGTCGATGCCTCCACGAGGACGTCCTTCGGGCCAATTTCGAGGCGGTACTCCTCGTCGCCCATACCTTCGGTCCGGCGGATCGTGATGCCGTGACCCTTGCCGATGTTCTTCTTCAGATCATAGCCTGTGGAAGTCTTTACCCTCTGAAGGAAGACTTCTGAAGCCTCCGCAAGTGAAGCGTCTTCATAATTTATCGCAGTGCCGCGAGAGAGCGTGAAGTCTCCGGGGAGCGGCTCAAGGGAAACAGGCTGCGGGATAATTCCATAACAACGCCAATCCCGCTGAGGCTCCTTCGCCTCAGCCTCAACGGCATCCGTGAGAACCTTCTTCACGCCTTCGGCATATACTGAAGGAGCCTTGGGCGAGAGAGGATACGGAGCCTTGATGTAGATATGCATCTGTTCGATCTCATATTCGTAACCCTTGCGTACCTGATATGCATGCTCTGACGGCAGATAGGAATTCTGTCCGTTGGTATAACCTGCGAAGAATACGGTTCTGTCAGGGAACGCCTCACGCGCGCCCATCTGGTATTCGCAGAACGGCTCTCCGTCGGAGAAGAGGAAGAGAACGCCGTCAATGTCCACGACGTGAAGGCTGTAACGAAGTTTGGACGGTACTGGACCGTTGTCAAATCTGGAGAGGATCTCGGCTTCCCATCTTCTCACGTCATCGCCGAAAGTCTGGGATACGGAAGAAGAAAGGTTTGCGAGGGAATCGGCGTGAGCCCTGACGTCATCCGCGGTGATCTCGTCCTTAAGGTAAGGAAGATCCACGGTCTCGTTCACTATGCGAAGAAGCCCGTCGGACTTCACGTCTGTGAATTTCACATCCCTGATGTCCTCGGCGAGTTGCTTCCCGCACTTCTCTGCGTGCGCGGCGTCGCGCGGACCCTTGACAGGGTTCATGTTCCCGGCTGCGCCGGTAAGGAAGACTATCTCATCTACCCCCCCCCATGCCTCCTGGAGGGCCTTGGCACAGACTCCGTCATAATCGGAAGACAGAGCCTTGCTGCGAGGTCCCATGCACACAGGATGGCAGGCGAGGTTCACCAGCGTGACCGGACTCTTGCCCTTGCGGACAAAGCGCGCGAGGTACACGTCGTGATCGGCAGGACCTGCGGATTCGCACCTGTTGATGTTGATCGAGGTCTGTCCCTTCGCTGTCTGAAGCTTGAACGGAACATATTCCTTATCGGAGGTGATGGTCTTGACGGCGTTCGAGATGACGCTCTCCATCATCCTGTATTTCCACGCGCGGTTGGAACCTCCGTTCTCGACGGACACTCCCCCGCTCCGCGGTGCCGAATGCGTGTGGATGTTGTGCATAAGGATGTTCTCCCTGGCGATTCCGGACTGCTCGGCTATCATCGTGCGGATGGTGTCGGACAGGGCCGGGGAGATCTCCATAAGGTCATTGGAAATGATGCAGACCTTCTGACCCTTCGCGTCACGTATGGCGATACAGTGGGTGTAAAGGTTCTGGTGAATGCCTTCGGAGAGTCCCTTGCGGGCGGCAAATCCGGCGAGAACGACGTGCTCGTCCTCAAGTGAAGAAATGTCGGCCTTGCCGTAATTCATCTCGAGGTGATTTCCTGAGCAGGAAACCACCGCGAGAACAGAAAATGATAATAATATATTCCTTAGTTTCATATCTAATCCTAATATCCTGGATTCTGAACAATGGTACCCTGAGATTTGGTAATCTCGGTAGAAGGAATTGGCATCAGGTAATTAGGCCATTCGTCACCTACCTTGTAGAAATGCTTCTGGGTCGGGCTTGATGTAAGCAGGCAGTCGCCGTAGTCAACCCAGTAGTCTTTGCCGAGCCAGCGGTATTTGATGCAGGATCCGTCGACCTCCACTGCGCCCTGTGAATCCTTGGCGGCCTGTTCGAAGATGTCAGTGCCGTTCGTCTCGACATACTGATCCCTCTGGCTGGATATAGGCCAATAGTAGCAGTGCTTTGCGCGGCTGTCGTCACGAGGAAGAGCCACACGGTACATGGTGTCGACAGGAACCTTGTTGGCATCGCGGAGAAGCATAGTTCTCATACCTGCGAACGGAATGTTCTCATAGAACTGCGCTGTCTTCCAGCGGCGTACGTCGAAATAGCGGAAGGTCTCGAATGCAAGTTCGACACGGCGCTCGTTGACTACCCTGTCCCAGAGGTTCTCACCGCTCTCGGTAACTGCAGGCATCTGAACGTCGGCACGGGATCTTACCTTGTTGATGTATTCGCGGCAAAGCGCTTCATCACCGCACATATATGCGCACTCGGCGTAGTTGAGGTACATTTCGGCAAGTCTGAACCACGGATAAAGAAGGGATCCTGTCTCGGCCTCGGTGATAGGAGAGGTAGGGATGTACCACTTCATAAGTTCAAGTCCCGTATTGTTCGTAGCGTGCCAGAGCTGCTTTGACTTGGCAGTGTAGTCAGGCTCCGTCTTGCCTTTGTCGAAGTCGGATTCCTTGACATTGTCGTAATACAGCGAGAGGTCAAGAACATTGTCGTGATAACCCGCATTGTCGGTGTTAGGATAGTTGCAGAACGGATAAGCGACGGTCTTGTAGAAGCGAGGGTCGCGTCCTGCATACGGATGGGCAGGATCGAAGCCTGACCCCGGCTCGAAGAACTTCTTGCCGTTGGCCATCTCGTAGTCGATGATCATCGCCTGTGTAGGGTTGAGGGCTGTCCAGCCGTTGTAGTAAACTACAGAGTAGAGAAGCTGCGCCTTCTTGGTGGAGTTGTCGTCAGAGTCAGCGTTGGATACGAAATACTTGGCCCAGATGAGCTCCGGAGAGTCGGTATTCTTCCATACGCCGTCATAGGTGGCGTCGAGTTTGTAGGCTCCGTCCACGTCCGCGCGGTCTATGATAAGTTTGGTGGCATCGAGCGCCCTCTTCCACTTGTCCTTGCTGTAGGTTCCGCGGAAGATGCCTCCCTCGGGACGGTCAGGGTCGTTGAAAAGCGGAGATGCCGCGACGAGGGTGAGTCTGCTTCGCAGGGCGAGCACGACGTCCTTGTTCACGCGGCCCTTCGTAGCCTTGTCCTTGGTAGGAAGGAGCTCGTAAGCCTTGTCAAGATCTTCGAGGATGAAATCGACGCAGTCGTCGAAATTGGCCCTGGCGGCATCGTAGGTGTCGGTAAGGCCGTACGACTTGGTGATTATAGGCACGCCGGCATATCTCTCGATGAGGTTGAAATAAGTCCAGGCACGGAGGAAATAAACCTCGCCCTTGAGTCTGGCCAGATCCTCGTCTGAGATCTTGGTTCCGTTCTCCTCCACATAGTTGAGGAAGTAGTTCATCCTGTAGATGCGTGAATATGCGCGGTTCCAGATGTTGAGGATGGTGGTACGGGTGCTGTGTGCAGTACCGCCTTCGCTCATATAGATGACGTTGTCAGGAGTCATCGTTCCGGAAGCGATGTGCCTGGTGCTGGTA
>CAYMDZ010000098.1:0-4665 GCA_964389355.1 uncultured Muribaculaceae bacterium
CTTCAGTTCAGGATGCTCAACCGCTCCAAGGGTCCGGCGATGTGGAGTCCCCGTGCACAGTGCGATAAAATCGCTTTTTCGAAGAAATGGCGCGAAATTCTTCTAAGTAATTCATTATTAGATATTTGCGAAGATATTGCAGAATCTTTCCTCGTTGAGAATCGAAAATTTTACGGAATCCGTACCCGAGGAGGGCGGATTTTCAAGTCTCGCGCGGTTGTTCTGACCGCCGGAACCTTTCTCGGAGGCAAACTTTTCATCGGACGTCAGCAGCTCATTGGAGGCCGAATCGGCGAAAGCGCTTCTTACGGACTGACCGAGCAACTGAAGTCGCTTGGCATCCGGACCGACAGAATGAAGACCGGAACACCTCCCCGAATCGACATCACCTCCGTCCATACCGACCGGCTCGATCTGCAGTACGGCGATGCCGCACCTTCGAGATTCTCATTCACGGACACTCCTTCCAGAGCCCAGGCCAATCCTTCGGCGCAGATGCCCTGCTATATTCTCCATACCAATGAAGAAGTCCACGATATTCTTCGCAGCGGCTTCGGGGATTCACCCCTCTTCACCGGCCTTATTCACGGCAGGGGACCGAGGTACTGCCCAAGCATAGAGGACAAGCTCAGGGTCTTTCCTGACAAGACGGAACATCAGCTGTTCCTGGAGCCGGAAGGTGCCAGGACGAACGAATACTACCTTCAGGGATTTTCGTCATCTCTTCCGCTGAACATACAGCTGGAAGCGCTGAGAAAAATCCCCGGAATGGAGGACGCGCACATTTACCGTCCGGCTTATGCGGTGGAATACGATTATTTCGACCCGGTACAGCTTCGCAGTTCATTGGAACTCAAGGACTTTGATGGACTCTTCCTGGCAGGTCAGATTAACGGCACTACCGGTTACGAAGAGGCTGCTGCTCAGGGACTTATGGCTGGAATTAACGCCGCTATGAAGGTTCAGGGCCGAGAGCCGTTCGTCCTGAAGCGCGATGAGGCGTATATAGGCGTTCTTATCGACGATCTTATCACCAAGGGAGTGGATGAACCGTACAGAATGTTCACTTCCAGGGCCGAGTACAGAATCCTGTTAAGGCAGGACAATGCCGATCAGAGGCTGACTCCCCGCGCCTATGAAATTGGCATGGTCGGTAGTGACCGTTATGAGGCCGTAGTGAAAAAATATGCGGATGTGGATGAACTGGTGAAGTATTTTTCATCGCACAATGCCAAGGTCAGCATCAACCCTCTGCTTGAATCCAGGGGGTCAAGCCCTATCACGGAGTCTAAAAAGATGTCGGATCTCATCACCCGTCCAGAGCTTTCGGTGGAGGATTTCATCTCCTTTGTTCCACGTGGAACGCAGTACTCTGAGATGGAAAAAGAGTCTGCTGACATCACCATAAAATATCAGAGCTACATAGACAGGGAGAGGCAGCAGGCGGACAAGATCAAGCACCTGGAATATATCAGGATTCCGGAGGATTTTGATTTCTCCAAGGTCAATTCTCTCAGTATAGAATGTCGTCAGAAGCTGCAGAGATACAAGCCTGAGACCATAGCGCAGGCATCAAGAATTTCGGGCGTGTCGCCTTCAGATATTTCTGTGCTTTTATTGTATTTTGGAAGATAATAAGGGTAAAAATGATAGATTATATAACAGGAAAAGTAGCGGAGCTTGCTCCGACGCAAGTGGTTCTGGACAATCACGGGATAGGGTATTCTATAGAGATTTCCCTTCAGACTTACGCTCTGCTTGAGGGTAAGGATGAGGCCAAGATTTATATTTATCACCACATCCAAAGCAGTTCGGATGTGGAACTTTTCTACGGATTTGCATCCAAGGACGAGCGTGCGCTCTTCGAACTTCTGATCAGCGTTTCCGGTGTGGGAGTGAATACCGCCAGGGTCATCCTGTCATCCTTCAGTGCTGACGAACTGCGTGAGGCCATCCTCTCGGAGAACGTGAACGCCATCAAGAGCGTGAAAGGCATTGGACTGAAGACTGCGCAGAGAATGATCCTGGAACTGAAGGACAAGATTACGAAAGGGGAGGGGTCTTCTTCCGAAGCTCTGTTCACTTCCGACAGGAATACGGTGGTGGACGAGGCTGTGTCTGCGCTTCTTATGCTCGGTTTCTCGAAGCCTAACATCTCGAAAGCCGTCAAGCAGATTATGTCTGAGCACCCTAATGTAAAGGTGGAGGAACTCATAAAACTGGCCCTTCAGATGCTGTAGTGTTCCACGTGGAACGAGTATCGGTTCTCCCGGAATTACGTTACAAAACATCGTGGTCCGGGCGGGAATAACAGAAAAGAAAAACAATGAAAATCGAAGAATTAAGGTCATATTTCCCGGGTTTGCAGCAGCAGTGCTACGGTAAGAATCTGGTTTATCTGGACAACGCCGCTACCTCGCAGAGGCTGAAATCGGCCGTGAGTCTGGCGGATGATCTGGCTCTTAATCATAATGCCAATATCCACAGATCGGTGTACAAGCTGGCTTCGGACGCCACTGCCGCATATGAAGTGACCCGTGACTATGTCAAGGAATACCTTAATGCAGCGCACCGTGAGGAGATAATATTCACCTCCGGGACGACCTTTTCCATCAATATGGTCGCCCATACTTTCGGGGACAGGTTCATCGGCGAAGGTGACAATATCATAATAGGCGAAAGCGAGCACCACTCCGATATAGTTCCCTGGCAGCTGCTGTCCGAGAGGAAGGGCTGCGAAATCAGGATTCTTCCGGTGAATGACGAGGGCTATCTGGACGCTGAGAAATTGCCTGAACTTATGGATGAGCATACCAGGCTCGTGTGCGTGGCTCAGATCTCGAATGTGATGGGTGTTGTCAACCCGGTAGAGAAAATAGTGGAGATCGCACACGCCGGCGGGGCGAAGGTGCTGGTGGACGGCGCGCAGGGAATAGTTCATCTGAAAACCGATGTCCGGAAGATGGACTGTGATTTCTACGCCTTTTCCGGGCACAAGATTTTCGCCGCTACCGGGACAGGTGTTCTGTATGCGAAAAAGGAAATTCTGGAGCAGATACCGCCTTTCCTGGGGGGAGGGGAGATGATAGGAACTGTCTCCTGGGACAAGACCACTTATGCCGTTCTTCCCTATAAGTTCGAAGCCGGGACTCCGAACTTCAACGGAATTCCTACGCTCAAGTCCGCTATGGAGCTGTTAAGATATACGCAGGAAGACCCGGAGATAAAAGGTAACCTTGAAAGCATTAAAATATTTGTGTATCAAGAACTTACGCGGAATGAAAGGATTACTCTGGCCGGCAGTCCGAAGGCACTCGAAGACAAGGTCCCTCTGTTCAGTATCATCGTGAAGGGTGTGCACCACGAGGACCTGGCCCTGGTTATGGACAAGATGGGCATCGCGCTCCGTTCGGGTCATGTCTGCGCCGAGCCGCTGATGTCAAGGCTCGGTGTCACCGGGATACTCAGGGCGTCATTTGCTCCATACAACACTATGGAAGAGGCGGAATACTTTATAAAGAGCCTTGACAGGGCTATAAATATGTTGATTTAATATGTCACTTGAAGAAGCGAAGCAGTCCATAATTGACGATTTCTCGATGTTCGACGAATGGCTGGACAAATACGAGTACATAATAGAGCTGGGAAAGAAGCTGGACGCGTTCCCGGAGGCGAAAAAGACCGACGATAGACTGATAAAAGGCTGCCAGTCAAGGGTTTGGCTTGACTGTGAAGTTCAGGACGGAAAGCTTATGTTCACTGCCGACAGCGATGCCATCATCACGAAGGGCATCATAAGTCTACTGATTGGCGTATACTCCGGAAGGAGCGCGGAGGAGATAGCCGGCGACGATTTCGGTTTTCTCGAGCAGATCGGTCTGAAGGAGAATCTGTCTCCGACCAGGGCCAACGGATTGGCATCCATGGTGGAGACCATTAAAACTGTAGCGTTGAACAATGTCGGAAAATAATATACTTACAGCGGAGGATGTAAAGGAACTGGCCCCGCTCTATGACGCCGTGGTGCTGGCCCTGAAGCAGGTGTATGACCCGGAGATTCCGGTGAACATCTATGATCTGGGCCTGATTTATGAGCTGAACATCAACAAGGAGCACGAGGTTCACATAGTGATGACCTTCACTGCGCCGAACTGCCCTATGTCGGACGAGGTGATGGCTGAGATAAAGCACGGCGTGGAGCTCACCCCGGGGGTGAAATCCTGCGACATCGACCTGGTGTTCGAACCGGCGTGGGATCAGAGCCTTCTTTCGGACGAGGCCAAGCTGGCCCTCGGTATGGACGTTGACCTGGATGAATAAACGTACGCTATATCTTTCCATCGGATCGAACATTTCACCCCGCAGAGAACACATTCTGGATGCGGTAAGGCTTCTGGACGGCCGCATTGGCCCGCATCTGAAGATCTCGTCATTCATACAGACGCCTTCGTGGGGGTTCGAGGGTCCGGATTTTTTCAATATTGCGGTTTCTTACCTCACTGACCTTCCCGCGGAGGGGATTCTTCGCATCTGCAAGGATGTGGAAAGGACACTTGGCCGCACGGACGAGGGAATCAGGCTGGATGCCGAAGGAAAAAGAATTTATCATAACCGCCCTATCGACATAGACATAATCCTTCTGGGAGACGAAAAAGTCGATACGAG
>CAYMDZ010000099.1:0-4546 GCA_964389355.1 uncultured Muribaculaceae bacterium
TGTTCTTCGCGCAGATGGCGATCTTGTCCCCGGCCTTTATGCCGGATTTTTCAAAAAGAAGGTGGAAGCGTGCTATATGCTTGGCCAATCCTTCGAAGGTGATCTGTTCACCGTTGAAAAAGCAGAGCGCCGGGCTCTCTCAGTTCTTTTTGATGGTTTGGTTCAGTAAATTCAGATAATTCTGCATATTTTTGCGTTTTGAGTAAACAAAGATAGTTTCCAAATTCCTCAAAATTTGTGCTTTGTGGGGGAATGTGGCGAAAAATGCGCATCTTTGTGGCAGAAAATACAAATAAGTGGCGAACGCCAAGGCTAAATCTCAGTTATGAAAAGACCTATAGTAGCATTGATTTACGATTTCGACGGCACTCTGGCCCCCGGCAACATGCAGGAATTCGGCTTCATCCAGGCTGTCGGATCCACCCCTGAGGAGTTCTGGTCGAAGAGCAATCAGCTGGCGGTGGGGCAGGACGCGTCCAACGTGCTGTCGTATATGAAACTTATGTACGACGATGCGAAGGCCAAGGGTATTAAGTTGCGCCAGGACCAGTTCCGCGAGTTCGGCAAGTCCGTGGAATTCTTCGAAGGCGTGCAGGAATGGTTTTCCCTTGTGAACAGATACGGCGCGAAGCAGGGCATAAGGATAGAGCACTACATCAATTCCAGCGGCCTCAAGGAGATTATAGAAGGTACAAGGATAGCCGGCGAGTTCAGGTATGTGTTTGCCAGCAGTTACATCTACGATGAGGCAGGTGAGGCCGACTGGCCGGGCATCGCGGTGGACTCCACGAACAAGACACAGTTCCTTTTCAAGATCAACAAGGGCATTTTCAGCGCCTGGGACAGCAAGCGACTGAACTCTTCCACGGCCGAGGACAAGAAGCGCGTCCCGTTCCGCAACATGATCTATTTCGGTGACGGGGAGACTGATGTTCCTTGCATGAAGATAGTCGGGATGTTCGGCGGCCACTCCATAGCCGTTTACAAGCCCGGTGACGAGAAAAAACTTGCCATCGCCCGCAAACTGAAACGGCAGGGACGCGTCAAATTCGCTGTCCCCGCCGTATATACTCAGGAAAGTGAGGCCTTCAGGGTGGTCTGCGCCATCATCGACAAGATAAAGGCTGACACCCACCTACAGAGCCTGGTCTAGGCATACCCTGGCCTTCTCCAGGGCCGGTATTATGTGCGGCTGAATGCAGCCTTCCGACAGCAGGGCGTCAACGCCGAACTTGTGCAGGGTCTCCTTCACGTCCGGATTGACTCCGGAGAGGATGATCTTTATGCCGCGCTTGTGATTTCTCTCTATAAGGTTTTTCAGGTTGTTCACGCCGGTCGAATCCATGAACGGAACGTGCCTCATACGGATGATTCTGATCCGGATGTCGTCGTCCTTGCGCCCCTCGAACTCGTCGAACTTGTTGGCCAGACCGAAGAAGAAAGGCCCGCTGATGTCATAGACCGCCACGCCCTTCGGAATGTCCAGCATAGGTGTATCCTCCGGATTGAGCACCTCGTCGTTCTCGCTCGCGCAGATCTTGTCCGACTGGGCCACGCTGATGGATGAAGATTTCATCACGCGCCTTACGAACAGCACCACGGCCAGCAGCAGGCCCACCTCTATGGCCACCGTCAGGTCCACGATCACGGTAAGGAAGAATGTGATCAGCAGCACCGCCACATCAGATTTCTCGGCCTTCAGAAGGTATTTGAAGCTCCTCCATTCGCTCATATTGTATGCGACCATAACCAGAATGGCGGCCAGGGTTGAAAGCGGGATGTACACGGCGTAAGGCATCAGCAGCAGGTAGATCAGCAGCAGCACTATGGCGTGGACGATGCCCGTCACAGGCGTCTTGCCCCCGTTGTTGATGCTGGCCATCGTGCGGGCGATGGCTCCCGTGGCAGGGATGCCCCCGAACAGCGGTGTGATGACATTGGCAATGCCCTGTCCTATGAGTTCGGTATTGGCATTATGATGCTTTCCGGTAACGCCGTCGGCCACCATCGCGGCCATCAGCGATTCGATGGCGCACAGCACTGCGATCGTGAAGGCCGGTGACACGAGCCCGCGCACGGTCTGGAAGTCCATTTTGGGCACCGTCGGTTTCGGAAGCGACAGCCCGCCCGCTAGTTCAGGGAACTTGCTGCCGATGGTCGCGAACTCTATGCCCGCGAATCTGTGCAGCAGGACCGATGCCAATGTCCCCGCGACCAGGGCGATGAGCGACCCCGGAATCTTCTTGTTCACCTTGCCCCACAGTATGATGACTGCCAATGCCCCCAGACTCGCCAGGGTCTCGGTCAGGCTGATCTCGCCCAGGTGCGTGAGGTAGTACCCCCATTCGGGAATGAACGAGGACGGAACGCTGCCCGTGAATCCGAAGAAATCCTTCATCTGCGTGGAGATGATCGTGACTGCGATGCCGCTCGTGAACCCCACTATTATAGGATAGGGGATGAACTTGAAGATGCCGCCGAGTCTGCACAGGCCCATCGCGATGAGGATAAGGCCCGCCATCATCGTGGCGACGATAAGCCCGCTCATCCCGTAGTGGCTCACGATGCCGGCCACGATCACGATGAACGCGCCGGTAGGCCCGCCGATAAGGAAGTTCGAGCCGCCGAATACGCTGATAAGGAATCCGGCCACGATGGCCGTGATGAGGCCCTGTTCAGGGCTCACACCGCTGGCTATGCCGAATGCGATGGCAAGCGGCAGGGCTATGATGCCCACTATGACGCCGGCGATAAGATCGGAAATGAATGTCTGACGGTCGTAATGACCTTTTTTGAACAGGCGGAAAAATTTGGGCCTGAAAACTGGTGTCGCCTCGTTTTTCATAGGCAAGTTTTATATAAATACTACTAACTAATCGGACGCAAAGATAATATAAAAATTTAAGAAATAATTAAAAAATCTTATTTATTTACAAAGAGTCCGTTTCCCGTTCATTATTAAGGCTTTTTGTTGTAATTTTGACGGAATTATTATTGAAGTATGAAAACTAAAATTTCTATTCTGAGTGCGCTGGGCATAGTCCTGGCCTCAGCAATCTGCCTGGTTTCGTGCACCAAAAAGGCTTCTACGGACACTCCGGACCCGAAAGGTGACGAGGTAAAGGGCAGTTTTGCTTTTTCTTTCACCCCAAAGGCGGAACTTCTCGACGTGGCTGACATTTATCTCGACGTGGTCATTAACGGAGAGCAGTTCAAGCACCTGGCCATTACGGACAAATTTTCTATTGCGGTCAAAGAAGGATTTGACCTTCCTGCAGAGGGTACCATAAAGGTTACCTGCACGAAGAAGGCCGTGATACCTGAGAAGGCGGAATTTGACCTGGGCTATGAATGCAGGGTGACGATCGGCAACAACTTCGCCGACGAAGCCAGCCATGACAGTGGGGGAGTCCTGGCCGAATATATAGAAGATGTCCTCAGCAATGAACTTTACAATCCGTCGTGGTCGATCAGCCTGGACAAGGACGGGTATAGCCAAGTTCCGGAGTAACAGTATGATTACCAGAGAACTTTGGGGAAAATGCCCCGTTTCCGGAAAGGAAATCTACAGATACACCATCGTCAACGGGACGGGTGCCTCTGTGCAGCTTTCGAGCCTGGGCGCGGGCGTCGTGGCCATTACGGTGCCCGACCGGAACGGAGTGCTGGCCGACGTGGTGCTGGGCTACCCGCACGCCGGGGACTATTATAATGACGGTCCGTGCGCCGGCAAGGTGCCCGGACGTTATGCCAACCGTATCGCCGAGGGCCGTTTCACCCTCGACGGCACGGAGTATCATCTCCCGATAAACAACGGCCCGAACCATCTGCACGGCGGCCCCGAGGGGTTCCAGAACCAGGTGTGGGACAGCGCCGTGGAAGGGGACGCAGTGGTCTTCACCTACCGTGCCCGCAGCGGAGAAATGGGCTATCCGGGAGAGCTTCTGGCCACCGCGCGCTACGAATGGAGCGATGCCGATGAACTCACGCTCGCCCTGTCCGCCAAGTCTACGGCACCTACCGTGGTGAACCTCACCAACCACACCTATTTCAATCTCAACGGCGAAGGAACGGGTTCCGTGCTCGAGCATACGCTTAAGCTGAAGGCTAAGGGCTGGCTCCCGACTTCGGATTCGCTGATCCCGACAGGGGAGATCGCTCCGGTCGCCGGCACGCCTATGGATTTCACCTCCGAAAAGCCGCTCGGACGCGACATAAAGGAGCCGTTCGCCGCGCTTGAATACGGCAAGGGTTACGACAACTGCTGGGTTATAGATGATTACAGGCCCGGCGCGGTGCAGGAGATAGCGCAGCTTTACTCTGAGACGAGCGGTCGCGAACTGAAGGTCAGCACCTCGCAGCCTGGCGTGCAGGTCTATACGGGCAACTGGCTCGCCGGATGTCCGAAGGCCAAGAGCGGCGTGGATTACGCCGACTATGACGGCGTGGCCATAGAATGTCAGAACTTTCCTGACGCACCGAACAAGCCCGGTTTCCCTTCGGCCGTTCTCCGTCCGGGAGAGACCTACAGGCAGTACATCAAGTT
>CAYMDZ010000100.1:0-4540 GCA_964389355.1 uncultured Muribaculaceae bacterium
CCGTTCCGGCCTTGAAATACTTGTTGAACCTGTAATCCGCCCCCAGCGCGAAATAATGAATGTCAACTGTGCGCAGGTCATCCTTCATATAAAGGATATACTTACCGGTAAGAGTAACGTTGCCGCCTGCATTCCAGTTCACAAACAGGCCCGCGCAGTCCCTCCAAGGAAGGTCCCTGGCCGAAAGGGACAGACCGCCTCCCGCCAGAAGCAGTGCCAGAAAAGTCAGAAAGTATCCTTTGATTTTCATCCAGATCAATTTGTGGATTGCGAAGTTACAATTTTTTGTTTATCCGCAAAGAATAAATTTGTACATTTGCGGCATGAAAAATGAGTCAGTAATAACATTTCTCGCCGGAGCGGCCATCGGGGCCGTGCTCGGCGTCCTGTTCGCTCCTGCCAAGGGGGACGAGACCAGAGAAAAAGTCCGTGAAACCTCCCAGGACTCCATGGAAGCGTTGAAAAACGCCATCGTTGACAAACTGGACAAGGTGGAGAAGATTCTGGACACAAAGGAAGAGAATTATGAATAGTCACAATCCATTCACCCGCCCGGCGGAAGAATTCGTCGGCGAAGTGACCGAATACATCGACCTGAAAACTGACGACCTGAAGCTCAGAACAGCCAAGGGCCTGTCGATTACGCTTCAGAAACTCCTGGTAGCCATTCTGTTCCTTACACTGGGAAGCATTATGCTGATGGCCCTGGCCTTCGGCGGAGTGCTGCTCCTGGGCGATGTCATCGGCAGCTATGCGGCCGGAGCGTTCATCGTGGCGGGAGTGTTCGCATTGGCTATCCTGGCAGTGTTCCTGCTGCGCAGGAAACTGTTCGTGAACAGCTTCGTGCAGATGTTCATAAAACTGTTCTTTGAAGAAAAGGGAGAATAAGCGATGAAATACTCTGACATAAAGGACATAGCCGCCATCGACGCAGCCAGAAAGGATCTGGCCGTAAAGATGGAGGCGCAGAAGGCCAGGCTGTCCACCTGCTGGGAGGAAACCAGGGAGTCGTACACTCCGCTGAATCTCACGGCCACGGCCATCAAGAACATATCCGGGATCATCCCGTTCGACAAAGCCGTGCTCTATGCAGTACGTGCACTTAAAACCAGACTTACAGACAAATGCGAGAAGAAGGAGCCGGAACAGCCGGCAGCAGAGCAAACGGAGGAAGAGGCAGCAGAGAACTTATAGGTCATCTGTCCTGTTTCATCGCATATTCCATATTCGGCATCAACATAGTCACCTGCAAGGAACTGACCGGCAGCCACATCCTTTCATCCATCTCACTTTTCAGCCTCAGGGCCATGGGAGCGGGTGTACTGTTCTGGCTCATATCCATATTCACCCCCAAGGAAAAGGTAGAGAAGAAGGACTTCCCGAAGATAGCCCTGGCATCCCTGCTGGGATTCTTCGCACCGCAGTTCACGTTCCTCACGGCGCTCCCGCAGATAACGCCCATGACCAGTTCCATCCTGAGCTCGCTCACCCCTATCTACACGATGTTCATCGCCGCGATCGCGATCAAGGAGCCCATCACCCCGAAGAAATTTGCGGGCGTGATGCTCAGCTTCACAGGCATAGTGTTCCTCATCCTGGACAGCAGCACTGGCGGGTCCGGAGCCTCCAGCAACTCCCTTCAGGGCATCCTTCTGATGGTGTCCAACGGCATATTCTTCGCCCTGTACCTGGGCATATTCCGTCCGCTCATCCAGAAATACGCAGTAGTGACGTTCATGAAATGGATTTTCCTGTTCGCCGCCGTGATGACCCTCCCGTTCTCCGCAGGCGAGCTGTCGCACTTCGACTGGACCCTGCTCCACGGCAGCCTGGGCTGGGAACTGGCGTTCCTGGTCATCTGCGCCACGTTCGTCACATACTTCCTTATCCCTCTGGGACAGAAGTACATACGCCCTACCCTGGTCAGCATGTACAACTACTGCCAGCCTATAGTCGCCACCACGATCAGCATCATCATAGGGATGGATACCCTCAGTGCACAAAAAATACTCACCGCACTGGCCGTACTTGCCGGCGTAGTTATGGTGAGTACAAGTAAGAAAAAAGCCTGACGGGCCGACTAACGGTCGAATTCCACTACCAGAGCGCTGTCTCCTGCCACCTGCGTATCGTCCGACACGCTGCAGCTCTCCCCGGTAAGAACATTCACGCCCGCCTTGAGGCCTTCCGTAATCTCAGAATAATAGGACCATGGCACCCTTTTCGCCTCGGAACCGTTGTTTATGAACACGAACACGGCCTTCGAGCCGTTATAGCGGAAGAACGCATAGGTGTTGTCCCTGGTTATGAAGTGCATGGTGCGTCCCGTATGGATGACCTCCTCGCCCTTGCGCCAGTTGAACAGACGCTTCGCGTATTCGAACATCTCCTCCGCCTGGCCAATCTTCACCGGCTGTCCGTCGGTATTGACCGTCTGCCCCCGGCGGCCTTCTGCAGTAAACAGATTCTGGCTGTCACCCTGCCAGCCGCCCGGGAAGTCAACCCTGAGCCCGCCGTGCCCCTGCCTGCGGTCTGCGGAGACCATCATCTGCTCGTCTCCGGCAAATATCTGCGGTATGCCGCGCATCGTGGCCATCAGCGTGAGGGCCAATCTGGCCTTGGCCGGATTCTTTCCCACCACGTCGCCTATCCTGTCGGTGTCGTGGTTCCCCGGGAATATCAGCACATTGTCAATATCGGCATACAGATAATCGTGCGAGAGCACGTCATAGATGCGGGTCATTCCGCGCCCCCAGCCGGCACCTTCGTTAAGAGCCGAGCGCAGAGCGTCGTGCAGAGGAAAATCCATCACCGAAGGCAGATTCGAGTTGAACCCGTCGGCGTTGAGCGCGTCCTTCTGCCAATAGGCCAGCTGCGGAATGGAGGAAGTCCAGCACTCGCCCACTATGTTGAGGTTAGGGTATTCGGCGGTCACGGCCTTGCACCAGCGTGACATCGGCTCCTTCTCGTTGTAAGGATAGGTGTCCACCCTGAATCCGTCCAGGCCGGCGCGTTCCGTCCACCATACCGCCCACTGTATGAAGTAGTTGAGCACGTATTCGTTGTTCAGGTTCATATCCGGCATCGAAGGCACGAACCAGCCGCTCTCCTGAATCTCCAGGTCCCTGCGCGAAGCGTTGGTGTCCATATTGGTGGAAAAGCATACGTTGGTGCCGGTGTAATGCGGGAACTGGTGAATCCAGTCATTGAAAGGCAGATCCTTCATCCACCAGTGCGAAGTGCCGCAATGGTTGGTCACCACGTCCATAATGACCTTGAGCCCCTTCGACTTGGCCTTCTGCACATATTCAAAATACTGGTCGTTGGTTCCGAAGCGCGGATCTATATGATAATAATCCGAGCAGGCATAGCCGTGATAAGACTCGCGGCGGGCATTTTCCTCCAGAAGAGGGGTGCACCAGATGGCGGTGGCGCCAAGCTCGGCGATATAGTCCAGATGGTCGACAATGCCCTGTATGTCCCCGCCGTGACGCCCGAAGAACGCCTTCCTGTCAACCTTCTCTGCTGTGTCTTCGGTCGAGTCATTCGACGGATCGCCGTTCGCAAAGCGGTCAGGCATAATAAGATAGATCATATCCGCGCTCGAAAAGCTTCCGCGCTGCGCAGACCCCTTCTCGCGGGCGTCTATCCTGTAGGCATATTTGAAGCAGTCCTTCCCGTCCTTCGAGAAGACCAGATAATACTCCCCTGCCTGAGCCCTGTCGGACACGGCCACGTCCACGAAGAGATAATTCGGGCTGTCCCCCTTTGTTACCTTCGTAGCCTTCACGCCGGCTCCCCCCTCGAGACGCACATTATAAGACGAAATATTCTCACCTCCCACCAGCAGCTGCAGCGGGGTCTTCATCCCCACCCACCAGGAAAGCGGCTCCACGCGAACCACCTGAGAAGAGTCAGCGTCCGTAACATTTTCCGGAGCGAAACCGCCGCCCGAACATCCCACCAGGACAGCGGCGAGCACTGCAAACCCTATAAACTTTTTCATATCCATGCCAATTATTCAATATTCCAATTCCACGGGGCGCAGAGCTGCGCCGTAACAGTAACGGTATCCTTTCCCAGTGTTCTGCGGAAAACCAGCACACCGTTCTCCGAAGACAGAACCTCAAAGCTGCCACCCTTCTCACCGGACTGCAGTGCCGGATGGCTGTGCCTGAGTTCTATAAGCCTGTGATAGAACTCCGTATGGGCGTTCTCCTCCCAGCACGGAACCGGGTCCTTCTCAAAGAACTGGAAACGGTGGTTCCACCCCATCTCCTGACCCGTATAAAGCAGCGGCTGGCCGCCCGGAAGGGTGAAAGTGAGCACCGCCATAACCTCAGCGGCATCCCCCATCCTCTCGAACTCGGTCCCGGCCCACGAATTCTCGTCGTGATTCGAAGTGAACATCAGACGGAAAGCCTCCCGCGGATACTGCTCCGCATCCTCCTTTATGTAATCCAGCAGATCCTGAACGCCTTTGCGGCCCTGGGCTATGTCGTTGAGCAGATGATGCAGCCTCCACGCATAGGAAGCATCA
>CAYMDZ010000101.1:0-4494 GCA_964389355.1 uncultured Muribaculaceae bacterium
TCGGCGGCGCCATCGATCTCGGCTTCATGCCTGCCATCCTCAAGGGTATCAAGGACAAGATGGTCGAAGGACCTCTTACCGGTTCTTACGCCCGCGACATCAGGGTATTCGTCTATGACGGAAAGATGCACCCGGTTGACTCTAAGGAAATCGCCTTCATCATCGCCGGACGCAACGCCTTCAAGGAGGCCTTCCGCAACGCAGGTCCGAAGATTCTGGAGCCTATCTACAATGTAGAAATCATGACCCCTGGCGAATATCAGGGAGCCGTGATGTCAGACCTTCAGAACAGACGAGGCATACTCGGCGACCTGGGAACCGACAAGGGATTCTCAGTCCTCAAGGCCAGGGTTCCTCTCGCAGAACTTTACCGTTATTCTACCGTGCTCAGCTCGCTGACTTCGGGCTCCGCCACGTTCACGATGGAGTTTGCGGACTACCAGCCGGTTCCCGGTGATGTCCAGACCAAGCTTCTCGCTGAATACGCAGCGCAGGATACGGAAGACGAATAATTCTTCTATCGGGGTGGCCGCAAGGTCACCCTTTTTTCTTTAAAAAGTAGTAACTTTACACCCAATGCCTTCATTGTTACAGTATAAGAACCCGGACTTGACGGAGGCGGGGTGCGATGAAGCCGGAAGAGGTCCGCTGGCAGGGCCTGTCTTCGCGGCGGCGGTCATTATGCCCCGGGATTTCCGGCATCCGAAGCTGAACGATTCGAAGAAGATGAGCGCCCGCGACAGGGAGCTTCTCCGCGGGATAATCGAGAAGGAAGCCTTGGCCTGGGCCGTGGTGGAGGGGAGCGCGCAGGAGATAGACTCGCTCAATATCCTGTGGGCGTCGGTAGAGGGGATGCACAGGGCTCTGAGGCAGCTTTCCGTAAGGCCGGACTATATTCTCGTGGACGGGAACCGGTTCAAGCCCTTCGAAGATGTCCCTTACGAGACCGTGGTGCACGGGGATGCGACCTATACAAGCATAGCGGCGGCATCTGTCCTGGCCAAGACCTACAGGGACGACAGGATGCGGCTTCTCGCACAGGAATATCCGCAATACGGATGGGACAGGAATATGGGTTATCCTACACCTGAACACATAGAGGCCATAAAGAAGTGGGGCTTTACCCCGTATCACAGGAAAAGCTTCCACCCGAAGGAACTTGAACCGACATTGTTTTAGAATATGGATAAAGAACAGATATTGAAAGCCCTGGAGGATGTGCTTCATCCCGCAAGGCAGAACAAGAGCATAGTGGAACTGGGAATGGTCACCGCCATAGAGGAAAATGACGGCAAGCTGACCGTGACCCTCGGTTTCCCGAAACGCCGCGACCCTTTAACGGAATACCTGGTAGGTGCGACCAGAGCAGCCCTCATACGCAATTTCCCAGATATGGAAAGTGAAGTGAAGGCCGTGGTGGTCGATGAGGTCAAGCCTAAGAAGAAGGCGCTCGACCTGGACAATTCGCAGCTTGAGCAGGTAAAGCACATAATAGGCGTGGCGTCTGGCAAGGGCGGCGTGGGCAAGTCCACGGTGGCCGTCAATCTGGCCATCGCCCTGGCCCGTATGGGCTACAAGGTCGGTCTGGCGGACGCTGACGTTTACGGTCCTTCCGTGCCGACGATGACCTCCACCGTGGGCGTGCAGCCCGATGCAGTGGAGGAGGACGGGAAAACCTGGATACTCCCTGTGGAGAAGTACGGCGTCAAATGGATGTCCATAGGCTACTTCGCAAGCGAGGAGCAGGCTCTCATCTGGCGCGGTCCTATGGCCAGCAACGCCCTCAAGCAGATGATTCTGGAGGTGAAATGGGGAGAGCTGGATTTCCTGCTCATAGATATGCCTCCCGGAACGGGCGACATCCACATTTCGCTTGTGAGCGACATCCCTATGGAGAGCGCCATCATAGTGACCACCCCGCAGAAGGTGGCATTGGCAGACGTGCTCAAGGGCGTGAATATGCTGCAGAACGAGAATGTGCACCGCCGCATACTCGGTCTGGTGGAGAATATGGCCTGGTTCACCCCGGCGGAGCATCCGCAGGAGCGTTATTTCCTGTTCGGGAAGGACGGCGGCGTGAAGATGGCCGAAAACATTGGCCTGGAGCTGCTTGTGCAGATACCTCTGGTGCAGAGCGTGCGCGAGAGCGGAGACAGCGGCGAGCCGATCGCGCTTTCGAGCGGTCCGGATGCGCAGGCTTTTCTGGAATTGGCAGGTAAAATAGCTGAAAAGGCATAGGATATGGCGAAGAGTTCTGAAGATACCCCGATGCTCAAGCAGTATTTCGCTGTGAAGGCGCAGCATCCCGAGGCCCTGCTTCTCTACAGGGTGGGGGATTTCTATGAGACCTATGCGGATGATGCGCTGACGGCAAGCAAGGTGCTGGGGCTGGTACTGACCAAGCGCTCGAACGGGGACAAGGAGCCTACCCCTATGGCGGGCTTCCCGCATCACGCCGTGGAGACCTATCTTCAGAAACTGGTGCGCGCAGGGTACAAGGTGGCCATCTGTGACCAGCTGGAGGACCCGGCGCTCGTGAAGAACAAGCTCGTCAAACGCGGTGTCACCGAGATACTTACCCCGGGCATAGCGTTCGGCGAGGGGATGCTGGACCAGAAGGAGCACAACTTCCTGGTCGGGCTGGAATTCGACAACAAGACCTGCGGCGCGGCCTTTCTGGACGTGTCCACTGGAACTTTCCAGGTGGCGCAGGGAAGCATGGAATACATAACCACCCTTCTGGGGTCGCTGAAGGCCAGGGAGATAGTGGTAAGGCGCGAACTGCGCGCTTCTGTGGCGGAGAAATTCCCGGACTACTACATTTCGCCGCTGGACGAGTGGGCCTTCGTGTACGACGCTGCCTACGACAAGCTTTGCCGCCAGTTCGGGGTGAAGAGCCTGAAGGGGTTCGGCGTGGAGAGCTTCCAGACGGCTATCTGCAGTGCCGGCGCGCTGATTTTCTACCTGGAGCAGACGCAGCACGTGGGCCTGAAGAACATCTGCGGCATTTCGCGCATCGACGAAGGCAAATTCGTGTGGATGGACCAGTTCACCTTCCGGAACCTCGAGGTGTTCAACTCTTCGGCCGGCAAGGACGGAGTGAGCCTGGTGGAGTGCATAGACCGCTGTCTTACGCCAATGGGTGCGCGACTTCTGCGCTCGTGGCTTGCGATGCCGATTTTCTCCATACCGGAACTCAATGCCCGCCACGACATAGTCCAGTTCTTTCACGACAATGACGGAGTCCTCTCCGAGTGCCAGGATCTGCTGGACGGGGTGGGGGATCTGGAGCGCATCGTTTCCCGCGCGGCCACGGGCAAGATTCTGCCCCGTGAGGTGAAGACCCTTTCGCGCTCGCTGTCGCAGATGTCGCCCATATGCCAATTGGCATCTTCATCGCAGGTGGAGGCGCTCGTGAAGCTGGCCTCGCAGATGAAGGGGTGCGACGCCCTGGTGCAGAAGATAGAGGCCACATTGGCCGTCAATCCGGCGGCTCAGGTGGGCAAGGGGGAGGTGATAGCGCGCGGAGTGAGCGCGGAGCTCGACGAACTGCGCGACATCTCGTCCGGAGGCAAGGATTATCTGCTTCAGATTCAGAACCGCGAGATAGAACGCACCGGCATCGGTAGCCTCAAGATAGGCTACAACAATGTGTTCGGATATTACATCGAGGTGCGCAACTCTTCGAAGGACAGGGTGCCGGAGGACTGGATACGCAAGCAGACCCTCGTGAACGCGGAACGCTATGTCACTGAGGAACTTAAGGGCTACGAGGAGAAGATTCTGGGAGCGGAGAGCCGCATCTGTGAGCTCGAGTCCAGAATCTACGCGGACCTGGTGGCATACATCGGGAACTACATCAGGGACATACAGGCCAATTGCCGCATAGTCTCGCAGATAGACGTGCTGCAGGGCTTCGCCCAGCAGGCTCTGGACAGAAACTACACACGCCCGGTGATAGACAAGTCTCTGGTGCTGGAGATCGAGGCGGGAAGGCATCCGGTCATCGAATGCAATATGCCGGCGGGCCAGGAATATGTGCCGAACGACCTGCATATGGACAGCCGGAAGGAGCAGATAATGATTCTGACCGGACCGAACATGGCCGGAAAGTCGGCCCTTCTGCGGCAGAGCGCACTTATCGTGCTAATGGGTCAGATAGGCTCGTTCGTGCCTGCGAGGAAGGCGCATTTCGGATATTTCGACAAACTGTTCACCAGGGTGGGCGCGAGCGACAACATTTCCCGCGGCGAGTCCACTTTTATGGTGGAAATGCTTGAAACATCGATGATTATGCACAACCTGAGCGAGAGGTCGCTGGTGCTGCTCGACGAGATAGGGCGCGGCACTTCGACCTATGACGGAATGTCCATCGCCAGAGGCATAGTCGAATACATACACGGATACGGGTACGGGGCCAAGACGCTTTTCGCCACGCACTATCACGAGCTGAACGACCTGGCGGACACTCTGCCGCGGGTGGTTAACTACCAC
>CAYMDZ010000102.1:0-4436 GCA_964389355.1 uncultured Muribaculaceae bacterium
TGGCGTCGCTGATGGCCTGTTTATAGGCTTTTTCTATATCATCCTTCTGGTCGGCAAGGGCCTTCTTCAGGTCGGCTATGGCCTGGGCGTTGGTGGCGATGAGGTCTTTCAGGCTCTCGTTCTGGGCGTTGAGTTTATTTTCAAGGACGGTCTGAAGGGCATCGAGTTTGCTGTCAATCTGGGCGGCCGTGTAATAGTCGGCGAGCTGTTCGTTTACCCAGGTCTTGATGCTTGACTCCGAGGCTTTTATGGCTTCCTCGGTATATTTCTTCACTTCGCTGAGATCGCTGTTTATGGTCTCTATCTGGCCCTGGATGCCGGCCACGATTTCCGCGGTTTTGTTATACTGCTCGAGAGTCGCGAAAGTGGCTGTCGCCCAATCCTTTGCGTTCTTGAGTTCTTCATCGATGTATTTCTTCAGTTCATCTATCTGGTTCTGGAGATTCTCGTCTTTTGCCTGAAGGTCGCGGACGGTGGCATTCAGGGTCTTGATTTCGGCATCGACAGATGCCTTGAGAGTCTCCAGCTGTTTGAGGGCTTCAGACTCGGCGGTGCTGATTTCGTCCTCAAGGTCCTCCTTGAGTTTGGCTATGGCGTCCTCGAGGTTCTTGCTGGAAGATTCGAGATCTGATGTCTGGCCCTGAAGGGTCTCGATGTAGGCCTTCAGCTGAGTGTCAGTGTCCTGCAGACTTGTGAGTGAGCCGCTGATGGCTGAAATCTGCCCCGTAATCGTCTGAATCTGGTCAGACTTCAGAGCATCAATCTGGTTCTGTAAATCAGTGATTTGAGATTTCTTGGCGCAGCCGGTCAGAACAGCCATACCGGCCGCCACCATCAGAATAATTTTGGTAAATGTCTTCATATCCGCTCGTTTGGGTAGTTAATTCTTCTATACGAACAAATATAAAAAATTATCCACAAAAACACCCTCTTCGGGGACAAATCTTTGTTTCTCATTCACTTGTCCCATTTTTTCCCTATATTTGTAGTCCGCTTCAGCAAGACGCACCTTATGAAAAAAGATATAAGACCGTATAGCTTGTCAGGCTGGTTCTTCAGCAAGAGGACACTGCCTCACTGGATGGTACTTCTGATGGACTGTCTGATAGTACTGTTCTCTTATTTTCTAACCTACTTTTTATATTCCGGGAGAACTGATTTCCTTCAGAATCCGTGGCCTTTGACCTGGACTCTGCTGATTTTCCTGGCAATTCATGTCCTATCGTTCAGGATTTTCCGTACATATCAGGGCATTCTGCGCTATTCTTCCTTCAAGGATCTGCAGAGAGTCGGCATCTCCATGATGCTTGCGGCTCTGGTCTGTTTCCTCGTTCAGTACCTGTTTGCGCCGCACGGGCATTTCCTGTTCAATTTCAAGTACATAATTACAGGATTTCTCTCCGCCACCATCATAATGTGGGGTGTGAGGGTAGTCGTCAAGATACTTTATGACCAGTTCAGGACCGAGAGAGCCGAGAATGCGCTCGTCTACGGAGTAGGGGACGGCGGTGTGTCTCTGGGCAAGAGCATCAGAAGCGAGAAACCTGCCAAGTACAACCTGGCCGGCTTCATCGCACACAAGGGTGCGGCCGTTCCGGATTCTCTTCTCGGAGCCAAGGTCTACACTTCGAAGTCGAACCTCGACAAGGTAATAAAGTCCCAGAACATAAAGGCGCTTCTGGTGCCTATCAACAGGGTGGATGAGGCCAGGGCCGATGAATCTCTGCTGAACACTTTCATCGATGCCGGAGTAAAAGTGCTTTTCGAGCAGAACCTTACGGATTCCGACAATCTCAATCGTGCCAAATATCATCTTCAGAACATAAAGATCGAGGATCTGCTCCCGCGCGAGCAGATACAGATAGACCTGGATTCCGTATCCGAACTGCTCAAGGGCAAGCGCGTGCTGGTTACCGGCTCGGCCGGAAGCATCGGCAGCGAGCTGACCCGTCAGATAGCTTCGTTCGGCCCGTCGGAGCTGATACTTCTGGACCAGGCGGAGACTCCGCAGCACGACATCCGTCTTATGATGGCCAAGGATTTCCCTTCAGTCAAGGCGCATACCATCGTGTCGTCCATAGATTCGGCCCACAGAATGAGGATACTTTTCGAGACCTACAGGCCTCAGTATGTTTTCCACGCGGCCGCTTACAAGCACGTTCCCATGATGGAGGACAACCCTTGCACCGCCGTGCACAACAACATCCGCGGCACCAGAAACATAGCGGATCTGTCCGTGGAGTTCGGCGTGGAGAAGTTCGTGATGGTGTCCACCGACAAGGCCGTAAACCCTACGAACGTGATGGGATGCTCGAAGCGCATATGCGAGATCTATGTGCAGAGCCTTAACCGTGCGGAGCAGGAGGGGACCGTCAAGGGCCACACTCAGTTCGTGACCACCAGGTTCGGCAACGTCCTGGGGTCCAACGGCTCGGTGATTCCCATATTCAAGAGGCAGATAGAGGCCGGGGGCCCGGTTACGGTCACCCATCCGGACATCATACGTTATTTCATGCTTATCCCGGAGGCCTGCAAGCTTGTGCTTGAAGCCGGGACCAAGGGCAGGGGCGGCGAGATCTTTGTCTTCGATATGGGTAAGCCTGTACGTATCGCCGATCTGGCCAAGCGTATGATAACACTCAGCGGAGCCACCGGTGTGGAAATCAAATACACCGGACTTCGCGAAGGCGAGAAGCTTTACGAGGAACTCCTGAACGTTCAGGAGACGACCAAGCCTTCCTTCCACGAGAAGATACGCATCGCGTCAGTCCGTGAGTATGACTATGCTTCAGTCAAGGCTCAGGTGAAGGACCTGATAGCCGCGGCGGACACTTATGATCCTATGGAGACCGTCCGTCACATGAAGGAGATAGTCCCTGAATACATCAGCAACAATTCCGTTTATTCGGTTCTGGATAAAAAGTAATGGCGGACATTCAAGTCGTGATAATGGCCGGGGGCATAGGCTCCAGACTCTGGCCCCTCAGCACTCCGGATCTCCCGAAGCAGTTCGTGGATGTGCTCGGTATCGGAAAGACCCTCATACAGATGACCGTGGACAGGTTTCTTCCTGTCTGCCCGGCGGACAATATGTGGGTGGTGACTTCGGAACATTATGAACAGATCGTAAGGGAGCAGTTGCCGGACATCCCGTCGGAGCACATTCTGCTTGAACCTGTCGGCCGCAATACCGCCCCCTGCATCGCCTATGCCTGCCGCAAGATCAAGGAGCATCATCCCGATGCCGCCGTCGTCGTGACTCCGTCCGACGCCCTGGTGATGAAGAAGGACAGGTTCAAGAGGATAATTGCCAAGGCCATAGATTTCGTCAACGAAAGCGCCGAGGCGAGGATAGTCACCATTGGCATAGAGCCGTCGCGTCCGGAGACCGGGTACGGCTATATACGCGCGAGCAAGGCCGTTCGCGGCAAGATCGTGAAGGTAAGGCAGTTCTGTGAGAAGCCCGATTTCGATACGGCGGTCTCATACATCTCGTCAGGCAATTATTTCTGGAACGCAGGCATCTTCGTATGGAAGGTCAGCACCATACTTTCGGAACTCCAGGCTCACGCCGCGCAGATTACCTCCGTTATGGACAAGCTGCAGCCGTATTTCTATACTCCGCAGGAGCAGGAGAAGCTGCAGGAGCTGTTCCCTACCTGCGACAAGATCTCCATCGACTATGCCGTGATGGAAAAGTCACGCCACATCTATGTGATCGCCGAGGACCTCGGCTGGAGCGATCTCGGAACCTGGGGCTCGCTGAAGAAATTCCGCAAGAATGTCGGAAGCATCGAACTGCACGACTGCGAGAACTGCATGTGCGCGATCGAAGACGGTCAGCGCCTGATAGCGGTGGGCCTCAAGGATTATATCATCGCGGTCAAGGACGGACGTATCCTGGTGTGCCCTCTCGACAGGGAGCAGGAGATTAAAAAATACGTCTAGACTTTCAGGAACACCTTTTTCCTGTAAAGGAAATACAGTAATCCCCATCTCAGAAGGAATATCCCGGTGACGAGCAGAAGTTCGCCCGCCGCCTCGCCCGGTATTCTGTTCACCGCTCCCTGCAGCAGCTGGCGGGCCGTGAAACTGAAGCTGATGAATTCCATCGCCAGGTATATCGTTATGGAGTTCAGCCCTATCACCTTGAGCGGGAACGCCCATTTGCGGTGTCCCTTCACATCTATCACGTAATAGAACACCGCGAACAGCAGCAGCGCGTAACTTCCTGCCACACAGGCGAAACTGCTCGTCCAGAGATTCTTGTTTATCGGGAACACCAGGCTCCACAGCAGACCTATGGCCAATAGCGCCGCAGCGCCGAGCATCATAACGGCTGTCTTTTTCTCTCCGCTTTTTTTGGAGTCCTTTACGAATTCTCCGGTGAACATTCCCAGCATCGCGGTGGCCGTGGCGGGGATCAGCCCCAGCAG
>CAYMDZ010000103.1:0-4396 GCA_964389355.1 uncultured Muribaculaceae bacterium
CGGGCCTCGGCCTTCAGGCTTTCAATCAGCATGTTCTTCGCGTCAACCGCACTGATTCCGGCCACAGCCTCGAGTTCATGCTTGGCCTGCTCTATGAGTTTGTCGGCCTCCTGCTCCTTGCGGGTCAGTTCGTTGCGGTCAACGGTAAGCTGATTCTTCTGTGATTCGAGCTCCTTCTGACGGCGGCCAAGTTCCCCGGACTGCTGGTTAAGCTGGTTCTCGCGGTTCTTGATGCCGTTCTCGCGGTCACGCAGCTGGTTGTTCCGGTCATTGACCTTGCGGTCGTAATCGCTCTTGAGCTGCAGGAAGTGTTCCTTGGCCTCGAGCATCTTGCTCTGTTTGATATTCTCTGCTTCGGCAGTAGCCTTTTCTATCAAGGCGTCAGCGTGTCCTTTGTTAACCGCGCGGTTTACTGCGATATATATTCCCAATGCAAGAGCAGCGCCTGCAATGGCAGCCAGTATATAATATAAAAACATAATATGTTAATTTGTTTCCTTATAAAAAACCGTCAGCTCTGTGCAGAAACTTATCATTGATAAGATTTGGGGGCCTTTCCGGTTCAGGCTTCCCACTTGAGGGCCTGCCATCTTCGCAAAGAGCTTACCCGGTTCCGTAGAACTTGTTTGTTAGAGCCAGGGAGAACCGACGGTTATCTGTCAATCCCTTCCAGATAAGATTTCAATTCATTTGAAATGCCATCCACAGCGCTTTCCAGACCGGAAGCCTTCTTCGACAGGCGTATCACCTCCCTCGCGAAAGTGAGGGTGACGAATGCCAGTTTGTCGATATCGGGCATATCATAATTCGCGTACGTGTCCAACTGTGCGTTGATCTTGTTCGCGGCTATGCGCATATTCTGCTCTGCGGCCGGAGAATCGGCCTGAGTCTTCAATGTTCTGCCTGCAATCTTGAGAGTGATGTTCTGTCCCTTCTTTCCTTCCATACCGCTATCCCTCCAACAATTTGATGCACTGGTCAATCTGTCTTACGAGACGATCTATACTGTTTTTAGCTTCGAAGGAGGTGTCGGCTCCCGCGAGAGCGTTGGCGACTTCAAGTTTTTTCAACTTATCTGTCAATTCAGCGTTAAGCTTTTTCAATTTCACGACCTCGGACTGAGAAACCACCAGGGAAGAGGCCAGTTCATCGCCGCGCTTCCTTTCGTTTTCATAAAGCGACACGAGCCGCTCCATGTCCTTTCTCAAATCGTCAATCATTCTACAAATTTAATAAAAATTCAAAATTATTCCACTATCGCACCCTTTCCATCAGCGCCGAGAGCTGTGTCCACAGCCCTGAAGAAAGTTTCACCTTCCTGTATGAGTCCAGCATGGAATACCGGTGCAGGTCAGTCCCCGCGAAGTCATAATATCCCTTTTTCAGCAGGATCTCGGCCTTCTTCTGCGCGGTGGTGCCGTAAAAGCCTGAAAGCGAGGAGAGATTCAGCTGGAACAGGATATTCTTCTGCTTGAGGTCGGCGTAATCCCCGTCATTCATATAGATATATCTCTCCGGATGGGCGAGCACCGCGCGATAACCGGCGGATTTCACCTGAAACAGGGTCTCCTGCAGATTCAGAGGCGGATTGTAATAAGAGGTCTCCACCAGAAGATGATCCTTCCCCAAGGCAAGCAGCTCGCGGGAAGCCAGACGCTCGGCGAACAGATTGTCCATCATATTCTCGGATGCCAATTCCAGCTCAGGGGCCTTGACGCCGCCCTTCACCAGAAAGTCCTTCAGTTCCTGAAATCGCCGTTTCAGATCATCCGGCCTGTTCGGGACATCCTCCATTATATGGGGAGTAAGAAAAACCTTCCTCACCCCCAGCTCGGAATAGACCGACAGAATCCTCGCGCTGTCCTCGAAGGTCTGCACTCCGTCATCCACTCCCGGAAGAATATGGCAATGGAAATCCGTAAAACCTTCGAAAAGGTCCGCCAGATTCTTCTTATGGGTGAACAGAGACATTATTTCTCCGACGAATAATATCCGTAACCCTTCTTCTTGCCGCCATAACCGTAACCGTAGCTATAACCGTAGCCGCGGTGGTAATAGCCTCCGCCATAATTGGTGGTGCCGTTGAGGATGAGCGTAAGATGCTTGTAACGGCCTTCAGCCTCGATCTTGTTGATGTCAGGAATCTGGCTCTTGTCGAACAGTCCCGCCCTTACGGCGAAGATGGTGCGGTCTGCATACGGAGCGATGATCTGGGTATCGGCCACGATGTCTATAGGAGGACAGTCGATGAAGATGAAGTCGTACTTCTCTCTGAATTTCTCTATGAGCGCAGCGAAATTGCCGTTGTTCAGAATCTCGCTCGGGTTAGGAGGAAGCGTTCCCACAGGGAGCACGTCCATATTCTCAAATTTCACACCCTTCGATATATACTCGTCAATGTTTCCGGAAGGTGACGCCAGGTAATCGGCGATACCCTTGTGCTTGAGACCCAGGAAATTGGTAAGTGTCAGACGTCTGAAGTCGCCGTCTATCAGGAGCACCTTCTTCCCGTTGATGGCCATGGCCGAAGCCAGGTTCAGGTTGATGAAGGTCTTTCCGGCGCCCGGATTGAACGAAGTGACCATTATCACCTTGTCCGAAGACGGCTTGCAGGCAAATTCCAGATTGGCCCTGATGATGCGGAAAGCCTCGTTGCTGATGTTGCGGTTGCCCTTCTCGACCACCAGTTTGCTGAGGATTTCCTCTCCCTTGTTCTTCTTTATAAATCTGCCCAGAAGTTTCTTGGCAGAATTGGCATTCTCGCCCACCTGAGGGATCTCACCCAAGTAGGAAATGGTAAGGCCCTCAAGGTCTTTCTTCGTGTGTATCTTGGTATCCGTTACGAGCTGCAGGTAAATCACTCCGGCAGGCAGGGCGAGTCCGATGAGGAGCGCCAGCATAAGGATCTGCATCCTGCGCGGCGATACAGGCACGTTGCTTCCGTAAGGAGGGTTGACGATGCGGGTATTGTAAGCGGAGAAGGCCTGGGACAGTTCGTTCTCCTCGCGTTTCTGAAGAAGATAGAGGTACAGGTTCTCCTGAACTTTCTGAAGTCGCTCGTACTTGATGAGGTCCATGGCCTGGGAAGGACTCTGCGCAATGCGGGTCTCGGTCTGGCTCTGCTGGTTGAGGGCGATGTTCTCCTGCTCTTCCAGAGTGGCGACGTAGTTGTCCACCGAACTGATTATGGCCACCTTCATCGAAGCAAGCGCATCGGTAAGTTCCACTACTATAGGGTTTTTCTCGGAAGATGAGGAGATAAGGCTGTTACGGTTCAGAAGCATGTTGTTATACTCCTTGACCTGCGCGGTAATGCCCTCGCTGCTGATACCGGAAGGAAGAGGAATAAGCGTGCTGTTGTCCACCTCGCTGAGGAAATTCCTCAGATACTTGGCCACGGACAGCTGGCTTTCAAGTTCCCTGACCTGCTTTACTATGTCGGTAACCTCGCTGGTGTACATCCTGGAAGCCTCGGTCACGTCAGGCATCTTGTTCTTTGTCTTGTACTCGGAGATGGTGTTGTCCACCTTGTTCAGTTCGGCGGAGATGGCCGAAAGCCTGTCGGAGATGAATACGGAAGTGCTGGCAGCCATCTTGTTGTTGTCGATGACCCACTTCTCGTTATAGACCGTAATCAGCATATTGATAAGGTCTTCCGCCCTGTTGATGTTATAATCCGTCATGGACAGGTTAAGAACATCGGACATGCGCTTGTTCGAATCCTGAGTGGATGCCGAGAATCTGGACATGAACATGCTGGTCGTGGCACGGAGAGTGCGTCTGGTCACGATTTCAGGTCTGGTCCACGGCTTCTCCGAATAATAATACGGATTCCTGTTCAGGGTCACGGTACCGAATGCCAGGTCCAGAGGCTCTCCCTCGGAAACGTTGAAAGTGCCGTGGCATTTGTATTTCTCGCCTTTCTCGTAATACACCACCGAGCTGACCGTGAATGTGGAGTCGGCATTCGGAGCGACAGTCATGCGGACAGTCACCTCGGAAGAAACGTTCCCAAATTCAGCCAGGACAGGCACGGACGAAGAGTACACGATGCTCTCGCGCAGCCTTCCCTTCAGTGCGTATTCGGTGGTAAGTCCCAGGCGAGTAACGGCCTCTGACATAAGCGACGGAGCCTGGAACACGACTATCTCGTTGGCCAGCTTCGACGGGGTCTGCCCTACCTGTGAGAGCATGGCCTCCACATCGGAAGCCGAAGTGCGGCGCGTATTGGTCTCCTTGATGAGAAGAATGGCGGTACGGCTGTACTGGGGCGGAGTGCTCAGAACCTTGTACACCGCGATGGAGCAGCATACGAAGACGGAGATTACGAACCAGTACCAGTTATGAAGGAAAGCCGAAACCAGCTTTTTGATATCAAATGATGATTCCATGAGGA
>CAYMDZ010000104.1:0-4353 GCA_964389355.1 uncultured Muribaculaceae bacterium
AGAAACTCCAAGTCTACAGGCATTCCGGGATATCCTCCCAGAAGGACGATATAGAGAATCTGGTGGGAGAATACGCGATGAGCCTTAATCCCGCTCTCTACAGGGACATTTCTGCCGGCAAAAAGTCTTTTTTAATGGAGCACGACAGTTTCGGGGAAGACCTCGCCGAGGCGGTGGAACGGCTTGAAAATCTGATGAAAAATGGACCATCTTCCGAAAAATGATATGCCGATGCTGGTATCGGCCATAAATTTCCTGCTCCGCGACGAGGAGTTCGACAACCTGGACCAGATCTGTTATTATTACAACGAAGACAGGGCGGAGCTGGAGCGTCGCCTTTCCGAAGCGGGGTACAAATACTCCGAAGAGCTTAAAAAGTTCTATTAGAACCGAAAATTATCACTAACTTTAGGGCCGTTATTAAAAATCCATGAAAGGAATCGTTCTGGCAGGTGGCTCGGGAACCAGGCTTTATCCCATCACCAAAGGGGTCAGCAAACAGCTGCTTCCCGTATTTGACAAGCCGATGATATATTATCCCGTCAGCGTGCTTATGCTCGCCGGCATCAGGGACATACTTGTCATATCCACTCCTGTCGATCTCCCGGCCTTCAAACGCCTTCTGGGAGACGGTTCCGATTACGGCGTGCATTTCGAATACGCCGAACAGCCTTCGCCTGACGGACTCGCCCAGGCCTTCACCATCGGCAGGGAATTCATAGGTGACGACAGCGTCTGTCTGGTTCTGGGAGACAACATCTTCCAGGGTAACGGTTTCACTGCCAAGCTCAAAGAAGCCGTACGCGCCGCAGATGAAGACGCTAAGGCCACGGTCTTCGGCTACTGGGTGGACGACCCGGAGCGCTACGGCGTGGCCGAATTCGACAGCGAGGGCCGCTGCATCTCCATAGAGGAGAAGCCGGAGCATCCGAAGTCCAATTACGCCGTAGTGGGCCTTTATTTCTATCCGAACAAGGTCGTGGACATCGCTTCGAAGATACAGCCTTCCGCACGCGGAGAATACGAGATTACCACTGTGAACCAATGCTTTCTGCGCGACGGGCAGCTGCTCGTCCAGCCGCTTGGCAGGGGATTCGCCTGGCTGGACACCGGCACGCACGACTCGCTTTCGGAGGCTTCGATCTATATCGAGGTCCTCGAGAAGCGCCAGGGTCTGAAGATAGCCTGCCTGGAGGACATCGCCTACCGCCAGGGATGGATCAGCGAGCAGCGGATGCGCGAATTGGCCGAGCCAATGCTTAAGAACCAGTACGGCCAATACCTGCTGAAAGTGATCGACGAACTGAAGGAAACCGGCACCCCGAACCTGGACTAGAGTATGGAAGTTATAAAGACAGCGATAGACGGAGTGGTGATCATCGAGCCGAAGGTGTTCGGTGATGCACGCGGATACTTCTTCGAAAGTTTCTCGCAGCGGGATTTCGAGGCACTGATCGCCCCGGTCAGCTTTGTGCAGGACAACGAGTCCCGATCTTCGTACGGAGTGCTCAGAGGCCTGCATTTCCAGTGCCCGCCTTATGCCCAGGCCAAGCTGGTACGGTGCGTGAGCGGCAAGGTTCTGGACGTGGCGGTGGACCTTCGACGAGGCAGCCCTACCTACGGACAGCACGTCGCGGCGGAGCTCAGCGAAGAGAACCACAGACAGCTTTTCATCCCGAAGGGATTCGCCCACGGATTCTCGGTCCTGAGCGAAAGCGCCGTCCTGCAGTACAAGTGCGACGAATTCTATGCCCCGCAGAGCGAGGGCGGCATCAGCATATTGGACAAAAGTCTGGGCATAGACTGGAAGATTCCGGAAGACAGGACTATACTGAGCGCGAAAGACTCTGTCCGACAGTGCCTTGCAGATTTTGACAGCCCGTTTGAATATGAGCAGTAAATCCATTCTTATAACCGGCGGTGCCGGATTCATAGGCAGCCACGTGGTGCGCCTGTTCGTGAACAGATATCCCGACTGCAGGATAATCAATCTGGACAAGCTCACCTATGCCGGGAACCTCTCGAACCTTGAGGACGTCGAATCCCGGGCCAATTACCGCTTCGTAAAAATGGACATCTGCGATTACGAGGCCGTGCTTGGCCTGCTGAAGGAAGAGCGCGTGGACGGCATCATCCACCTGGCAGCGGAAAGCCACGTGGACAGAAGCATCGCCGACCCGTTTTCATTCGCGAAGACCAATGTTCTGGGCACCCTGAGCCTTCTTCAGGCCGCCAGGACGTACTGGGAGAGCCTGCCGGAGAAATACGAAGGCAAGCGCTTCTACCACATCAGCACTGACGAGGTGTATGGGGCGCTGGAGATCACCCACCCCGAAGGCCTGCGCACCGCGGACGGACACCTGACCTATGGTGACGACTTCTTCACCGAAGACCTGAAATATCAGCCTCACAGCCCGTATAGCGCATCCAAAGCCGGCAGCGATCACTTTGTACGCGCTTTCCACGACACCTACGGGATGCCGACGATAGTTACCAACTGTTCGAACAATTACGGCCCGAACCAGTATCCAGAGAAACTCATCCCTCTGTTCATCAGGAACATCTGCCTTCGCAAGCCTCTTCCCGTCTACGGACGCGGCGAGAATGTGCGCGACTGGCTGTATGTGGAAGACCACGCCAGGGCGATAGACCTGATCTTCCATCAGGGCGCCGTGGCGCAGTCCTACAACATAGGCGGATTCAACGAGCGCAAGAACATAGACCTGGTAAAGACCCTCATAACCGTCACGGACAGACTTCTGGGACGCACGGAAGGGGAGGATATGGGCCTGATAACCTACGTCACCGACCGCGCCGGACACGACCTGCGCTATGCGATAGATTCCACCAGGCTGCAGAAGGAGCTTGGCTGGAAGCCGTCAACGGGCTTTGAAGAGGGTATAGAGAAGACCGTCAGATGGTATCTGGACCATCAGGCGTGGCTTGAAATATAGAATTCGTATTCCAGGCCGCTCGGCTTGTGCTGCCGGACAGTGATCTTGCCTCCGTGCGCTTCCACGGCGTTCTTGACTATGGACAGGCCAAGTCCGGACCCTTCGGAATAGGTGTTCCCCTTCGCGCGGTAGAATCTCTCGAAAAGATGGCTTAACTCCTTAGAATCCACGCCTTTGCCCGTGTCGAAATACTTGAACACGCTCTTGTCGCCGTCCTGCGAGACGCAGCTTATCTCTATGGAGAAATCCTTCCCGGCGTATTTGAGCGAATTCTCTATGAGGTTTCTGAAGATGGCGTAGATAAGAGGCTGATTGGCCTTTATGGACACTTCCTCGCTCACGAGGTTGTCCACTTTGACCCCCATATCGCCGATGCGGCCGCTCAGCTGAAGGATAATGTCATCTATGAGCTTCTTCACGCCGATATATTCCTTCGAAAGGATGGCCGGGTCCTGTTCTATCTTGGTAATCAGGGAGATGTCGCCGATAAGATTGGAAAGTCTCACGGTCTGGCTGTAGGCCCTCTCTATGAACTGGCGTTTGTGGGCCTCGTCCATATCCGGCATCTCGACCAGGGTCTCGAGGTACCCGCGGATGCTCGCGACCGGAGTGCGGATTTCGTGGGCTATGTTGTTGGTCAGCTGATGCTTCTGAGCCTTCAGCTTGCTTTCCATCTGGTCCCTGGTAATCCTCACCACATAATAGAGAACTATCACGAACAGAATCAGAACCGCACTCAGTGTAAGATAGAACCAGAGCATACTATTTAACGCTATAACCGAAACCTATTCTGTTGCTTATCAAATTCTTGCACGCATCTCCCAGCTTTGCGCGGATACGGGCGATATGCACGTCCACCGTGCGCTCGGTGATGTACGGGCTGTCTTTCCACAGTTGGTCGATGAAGTCCCTTCTGGTGAAACTCTGTCCTGGATGCGTGCAGAGCAGCAGCAGGATGTCGTATTCCTTCTTCGAGAGCAGCACGTCCACGCCGTTCACATAGGCCTTTTTTAACAGAGTATCTATCTTCAGCGGGCCAATGCTTATCTGGTCCCCGCCCGCAGGCCTGTCCTGCGAACGCTTGAGCACCGCCTTGATGCGGGCCTGTACCTCATTGATGGAGAACGGTTTGGTGATGTAGTCGTCGCCGCCTGCCGAGAACCCAGTCAGAAGGTCGTTCTCGCTCGTGCGCGCTGTGAGGAATATGATGGGAACGGAGAGCTTGAGCGTGTTCCGCACTTCGCTCGCGCATTTGTAACCGGACATCCCCGGAAGCATCACGTCTAGCAGGATAAGGTCCACTTCCTGTCCGGAACCAAGAATTTCAAGCGCCTTTTCCGCACTTTCGGCGCAGAGGGTATCGTAACCCCACGCCTGGATATTGAACTGAAGGATCTCC
>CAYMDZ010000105.1:0-4322 GCA_964389355.1 uncultured Muribaculaceae bacterium
CCTGCGGTTCGGCGTGAACCTGAAGGGGGCGGATTTCGACCATCTCAAGTTCCGGCTCATACGCTCCCAGTTCAAGGCAGGCCAGGTGCCGACCTTCCACGATGAAGTGGACCAGATGCTCGCATCCCAGAGACAGGCCATACTGTCGTCCATAACCCGCGGTTCGGACAATGTCCTTCGTGCAGAGCGCAGAGCCACTGCCAGGATGCTGAAGAAACGCAGCGACGACATCACTCTCATCAATACCGTGGAGGATCTCCCTGAAGATCAGGTATCCCAGCTGGATTCGCTCAGCCGCGTTCCGGAACCGGACGGGGAGGTGCTGTCTGTGGAGACGCCGGCTGAATAGCCAGGCGGGATCAGAATTCTATCTTGTCGATTTTCAGACGGAAGGTTCCGGAAGGGGCCTGAACTTCCACCTCTTCTCCGGCTTTCCGGCCCATAAGGGCTTCACCGATAGGGGATTTGCAGGAGATCTTGTGCGCCTGAAGATCCATCTCGTGAGGACTCACTATGGTGTAGGTCAGCTGCATTCCGGCCGACAGATTTGTAAAGGTGACCCTGCTGAGCAGGGTCACCTTGTCTTTAGGCAGGTCCTTCGGGTCCAGCACCCTGGAATACTGCAGCACCTTCTGCAGGAACTTGATGCGGCTTATGGCCTTGCCCTGGGCCCTTCTGGCTGCGCGGTAGCCGGCGTTTTCGCTGAGGTCTCCCTGTGCGCGGGCTTCCGACAGGTCATCTTTGATCTTCGGGTATTCGACGTTTATGAGGTTGTTGAGTTCGGCCACGATCTCGTCGTAGCGTTCCTTCGACAGATATTCCATACCCTTCCGGATTTTATCTGTGGCTGCTGCTGATGAGCCCCTCGATGGTCTCGTTGAGCGAATTGGCCTTCAGAAGGGTGCTGAGCGTTATGTGCATACGGAATCTCCAGTGGTGGTTAGGATTGGCAGGCTCGTTGATGCGTTCCTCGTTCCTGTCCGGACGGCGCAGGTCGGTGTCGAGCGCGAGCCAGTCCTGAAGCGGGAAGATGGCGAGCATCGAAGGCGATGAGAGGAACTCCCACAGCATCGTGCGCACTTCCCACGGCTGAGGGTCGTCCTGGCACTGCATGCGCAGGGTCTGCATATCGTGGCTCGATGTCGCGCATACGCTAAGGTAATTCCATCCGCCTTCGTTTTCCATTCCGCGCATCTTCAGGGACAGGATCTTCTGGTGATCCATCACTCCCGGCACGCAGTCAGGCACCATTCCGAGGTCCTCTCCGCAGGCCAGCATCCCGGTGGCTCCGAGCAGTTCGGGGAGCTTCTTCTCGGCGTTCCGGCGCCAGAAATCGTCATGGCGGTGGTAGAAAAAGTCATTGTACAGCGCCCCGAAACGCTCCTGCTCCCACTGCGGCAGGTTCTGCGAAGCCGGATTGATGAGCGGCTGAACCATTCCCGGATGGCGCGGATCGTCGTGGAAGAGTCCGTCCAGAGGCAGGCCCATCTGGTAGATCTGCTCCCTGCTGTAAGGCAGGGCCGGGTTAAAATGCCCGTCCAGGCCGCTCCGTTTGTCTGCAGGAATCTCCCAGATGCGGAAGAATCCCAGTATATGGTCTATTCTGAACGCGTCGAAATAGCGCGACATTTTGCGAAGGCGGGACTTCCACCACGCGTAGTCGTCCTTGGCCATCTCCTCCCAGTTGTAGGTCGGGAATCCCCAGTTCTGTCCGTCCTTGCTGAAGAAATCGGGCGGTGCGCCGGCGGTGGAGTCGAGGTTGAACAGTTCCGGATGCCAATGCGCCTCGGCGCTGTCGGCGCTCACGCCTATCGGCAGATCGCCCTTCAGGGACACTCCCTTGCTGCGGGCGTACCTGGCTTCGGCGTAGAACTGCCTGTCCAGATGCCACTGCATCCAGCAGTAGTATTCGCTCTCCAGAGAATCTCTCTGTGCGCAGAACAGCGCGTATTCCCGGAGCCAATTCTCATTTTCCTTCACGAAAGTCTTGTACCCAGGGGTCTGCATATCCTTCTGGCCGTGCTCCAGGAAGGCCTGCCGGATGTAGGCCATCTTGGCCTTGAACACTCTCGGGTAGTCGAGTTCCGGCAGGGCGTTCAGCTCGCGCTGGAGCTTTCTGAACTTGGCGTCCGGCTTGATGCCCAGGCTCTGGAGGTGTATGTACATAGGGTGGAGGGCAAATGAGGAGATGGGGCTGTACGGGTACGAGTCCTTCCATTCGCCCTGGCGGGTGGTGTCGTTCACCGGCAGAAGCTGGAGGATGCATTGGCCTGTAGCCGCGGCCCAGTCGATGAGTGCGTGCAGGTCGTGGAATTCGCCGATTCCGAAGTCGTCTTCACTGCGAAGCGAGAACACAGGCACGGCGGTACCGGCCCCGCGGAATCCCGGACGGTCGAACTTGGCGGCCTGGTGCTCCCTCGGGAACGGGCAGCCCTCTATGGGGCAGTCTATCCATTGGTCCTCTATGTTTTTCGCGGATTTGGCGCTGTGGTGCTTCCATTCGGTGCGGTCGATGAGGCCGTCGCGCATCACCACATAGGTATAGTCTTTAAGGTCAGCGGCCTTGCAGTCCTTTACGGTCACGGTCCAGAGTCCGTCTCCGGCCCACTGCATAGGGTGCTTCCGGTCATTCAGCACGAGGGAGAGGCTCTCGCCCCACTTCGTCCAGTATCTTATGGAAAATGTAGTCTGCATAATAATCGGTTACAAGTCCTGCAAAGTTAATCATATTTAGACTACCTTTGCACTGTTTTGGAGCAAAATATCGCGGTTATATGAATCCGGACAGGGACAACAGCATATCGGGTATCGTCGGCGGGGAGCTGCCGCTGCTTTCCAGGGGATACACTTCGCGCGAAGTCATCTCCTCTCACGGGGACTTCCTGATAGTCAAGGCCCAGAACCGCGGCAAGTGGTTCAAGCTGAAGGCCTTGGCAGAGTCCGTCCGGGGCGATGCCCTGAAACGTCTCCTGCTTCAGAAGGAGTTCGAGCTGGGCTATCCGCTCGAGCATCCGAACATCGTCAGAACTTTCGACCTGATCGACGATCCGGAACTGGGCCTCTGCCTCGTGCAGGAATATGTGCAGGGCGTGCGCCTGGACGAGTGGCTTTCGCAGGCCAATCCTTCCCGGAAGCTTCGCCTTCGTGCGGTGAACCAGATCCTGGACGCGCTCTCATATCTGCATCTGCAGGGCATCGTCCACCGCGACCTCAAGCCTGCCAATATCCTTATCACCGATTCCGGGGCCAATGTCAAGGTCATCGACTTCGGGCTTTCGGACTCGGACCGTTACGTCATACTTAAGAACTCTGTGGGCACTCCGGGATTCTCTTCTCCTCAGCCGCAGGCCAATGACCCTCGCGGCGACCTTTATTCCTTCGGTCGGATTCTGCGGCTTTTCCGTTTGGGCGGAATCTGGTCGCTTGTCGCCCGCAGGGCATCTTCGGAGGACCCTCGCAGGCGGTACGCAGGTGCGGAAGAGGTCAGGTCGGCTGTCCGGCGATGGAAGGCGGCGGAGATCGTCGCGGTCGTGCTGATCGGCATCTCGGCTCTTGCGGTCGGGACGTTTGAATTGGCCCGGAACGCCGCTCCGAAGTCTTTCAACGAGTGGAAGGATGAGTCGTGGCAGACATTTGAGGACGTGAAGGCATTGGCATTCAAGGATGTGGAGGCTTATTACGCTCCGCTGAGGTCGTACTTGGAGGAGGAACCGTTCGACCGCACCCGGGTTATGCTGAAGGCGTCGGAATATACGACTGAGCATCCGCTGGAGGCGTTCATCGGGCAGACGGTAGGGCGTTATGCGGCGGAATACGATCTGGACGCGATGGCTGTCCAGCTGCTCGATTCGGCGGTACGGCAGCGTTGTGCGGAAGTATACAACGGGTGGATTGCGCTTTACAACAGGCGCGGCGGGGAAGCTATTTCGGAGAGTACGCGATAAGGTTGGTAAGGCCGCCGTTGGCCCCGCAGACGTATGTCAGGCCGGTCTCGCCGTTATGGGTCAGGTTGCTGAGGATGAGCGGCTCGTTGACCACGAAGGTCTTTACGGAGGCGGTGTCTCCCGCGCAGAGATGGGTCTTTACCGATTCTGTCACTATGAAGCTGTCGTTCCCGAGATAGCGGAAGACGCATTTTCTGTTGGGATTCCAGGTCACGACCACAATGTCGTTTTTATTGAGCGCGCCGGCCTCCACTATTCCCCTGTTCACGAATTTGGAATCCGATTCCAGAGATATCTTCTTTACGGCCAGGTAATTCTCCCAGTTGCGGTACCCGGCCGCCCTGGCCAGTATCTCCAGGGAGGAGTAGCGTATGGTTC
>CAYMDZ010000106.1:0-4309 GCA_964389355.1 uncultured Muribaculaceae bacterium
GCGCAGCTGCAGAGCCACTTCGGCCGTGAAATCCAGCCCCAGCTCAATGTTCGACCCGCGGAAAGCCACCATTCCACCCACGGTGGGGGCGAGGCCCAGTATGACGCCGTGGTTTCTGACGCTTTCCCTGTAATAATCCTTAAGATATCCGGTAACCCCTCCGGCACCCAGATAGACGATATAGACTATGTCGTCGTTGATGGAGCCGTTCCTGACTATGGTGTTATAGGTGACCGAGGCCTTCACGCCGGGCTTCGTGGTCCTGTCGGACAGCATCCCGTAGGTGTCCAGGGTCGCCGTGAAGCGTAAAAAGGAATTCTCCCGCCTGTCGTTGGTGGTAAGAACGGATATGCTGTGCCCCTTGAACGAGCTGGTCTCCCCTATCCTGGTAATGTCCAGATCCTTCTGCTGAGCCGAAGCGCTGCAGAGGTACAGGCACAGAAATGCCAGAGAAGATATTAGCGGTTTAACGTTCATAAGTACACGACCCTAAGTTAGTCATTTATTTGCGATTTGGATAAAAAACGAGTATTTTTGAAGACAATTATGGCAAATAATACAGTTTTACCCCCTCTTCCCGAACGAATGCGCCCCGAAAGTCTGGATGACTACGTGGGCCAGAAACATCTGGTGGGAAAAGGCTGCGTGCTCCGGAACATGATAGAAAGCGGGAACATCTCCTCTTTCATCCTCTGGGGCCCTCCGGGAGTAGGTAAAACCACCCTCGCGCACATAATCGCGAAGTCCCTCGGCCGCGAATTCTACACCCTCTCCGCCATCAATTCCGGCGTGAAGGACGTCAGGGACGTAATAGACAAGGCTCAGGCCAATTCCATCTTCTCCAGAGGGAACTCCCCGATTCTGTTCATAGACGAGATCCACCGCTTCAACAAGGGCCAGCAGGACGCCCTGCTCGGCGCCGTGGAGAAGGGAATATTCACCCTGATCGGCGCCACCACCGAGAACCCTTCGTTCGAAGTCATCACCCCGCTTCTGTCGCGCTGCCAGGTGTATGTACTCAAATCGCTCGACAGCGAAGACCTTGAGACTCTTCTCAGCAGGGCCCTCACCACCGACGTACTGCTTAAGGAAAAACACATAGAGATAAAGGAGAAGGGGGCCCTTCTGCGCTACAGCGGCGGAGACGGACGCAAGCTGCTCAACATTCTGGAGATCGTCGTCGATTCCCTCCAGGCCAAGGGCGGCCCCATCGTGATAAATGACAGGGCCGTAAGCGAATGCCTGCAGCAGAACATCGCCATCTACGACAAGGGCGGCGAGATGCACTACGACATCATCTCCGCATTCATCAAGAGCGTGCGCGGGTCCGACCCGAACGCCGCGGTCTACTACCTGTCCAGAATGCTCTCCGGAGGAGAAGATCCGCTCTTCATAGCTCGCCGCCTGTGCATCAGCGCCGCCGAAGACATAGGACTGGCCAATCCGAACGCCCTGCTTATAGCGGACGCCTGCTTTCGCATCTGCCAGAACATCGGTATGCCCGAAGCGCGCATTCCGCTGTCCGAATGCACGATATACCTCGCATCTTCGCCCAAGAGCAACTCCGCCTATATGGCGGTGAACAGCGCCATGGAGACCGTGGCGAAAGACGACTCCCCTTCCGTGCCGCTGCACCTTCGCAACGCGCCGACCTCGCTTATGAAAAGCCTCGGATATTCAGACAATTACCTCTACGCGCACGATTTCCCGGGCCATTTCGTGGACCAGGAGTTCATGCCTGACGAACTTAAGGGGAAGGTATTCTACGAACCCCAGGCCAATGCCCATGAGGACAGACTGAAGGCCTATCTTCAGGCCTGCTGGCCCAAGTATTACACAAAGAAAGACTAGAACGGGTAACCCACACCGAAATGCAGCGCCGCACCCTTGTTCCTGACGGCGGACACAGGTGACAGCCAGCCGCCGTATTCTTCCACGGACGGGTCCCTGAGCTTTATGCCCAGATCGACGCGCAGCACGAGGAAATCCAGATTCACGCGCAGGCCAAGTCCCCAGTCCGCAGCCAGATCCTGCAGCGTTATGCCGTCCTCCTTCTTCCACACATTGCCCACCTCGGTGAACAGCGCCCCTTCAAGCTTGGAGAACAGCGGAAAACGGTATTCCACATCGGCCTCGAGCTTGTAGTCGCCGGTCTGGCTCGGAATGCTGAAAGTGTCGTCCATGGGAGACGCTCCCGGGCCAAGCGAACGGGCCTGCCAGCCGCGCATGCTGCTCGCACCGCCGCAGTAGAACTGCTTTTCATAAGGCAGCGAAGTGGAATTGCCGTAGGCGATGCCGACACCGCCGAGCAGCCGCACGGCGAGGCTCTGGGCATCATTGTGGCCGAAGCGTATGGCCTTGGCAAAGATGGCTTCCACACGGGCATACTGCGAATAAGGGGTATTAAGAAGCAGTTTCTCGCCGCTGCCATTGGCCTTCAGAAGACCGTTGAACAGGCTCACGACGTTACCGGACATGTCTATGGCGAGCCTGGCGGAGTGATAGTCCGTCTTCGGCACCAGATCGGCGCTGCTGTTGTAGAAGAACGTGGCCGAGATGCCCATGTCGCAGTGGTCCTGATAGGAATAGCGCATGAAAGGGTTCTTGTCCAGACGCTCGCTGAAATCGTCCGTGAGGTTGAAAAGCCGCACATAGTTCAGGCGGAACGGGTAGAACTGGTAATAGAAGCGGTTCCTGATGGTTCCGCTGTAGCCGAACGATGTCGAGAACAGGTTTCTCGTGTATTCCGGGCGGTTCTGGTAATTGAACGAGGCGTTGATCTCGGTTCGCGGAATGGAAGGACCCCTGAAAAACCTGTATCCCAGGCCCAGGAACTGAGGGAAACTCAGACTGAGCGAGGTACCGAATTCATTGGACGAGATGTCCTCGCTGGGCATGAACTGGAAATTGCCCACAAATCCCAGATTGAGCCATTCGCCGCCGCGGAATATGTTCTTGTGATAGAAATTCAGCTGGGGTGATATGCCTATAAGGCCCGAAGAGTTCGTGGACACCTCCAGATTAGTCTTGAGGCCCTGGGGTTTGGATTTGGTAAGGGTTATGTCGCAGTCCACCTGCCGGTCGGACACCTGGTGCATGTCTATGCCCACGGTGTTGAATATCTTCAGCGAAGAGAAGCGCAGATAGGTGTAGCTGACTCCGGACTCGCTGTAGGTGTCCCCCGGCCTTATGAGATTGACCCCCTTCAGCACGGACTCCCGCACGTTCAGGTTCTCCGGGAAAGCAATGTTTACGTTGCCGATCTTGGCCTTCGTGAGCCTCTGGTCGCCCTCTTTGATAATGTACTCGAGCCTTACCCTGCCGTCACCGGCCAGAGTGTCAGCCACGAAACTGTAGGCGGCCTTGTCCAGCGCGAAATATCCCTTTTCCCTGAGCGCGGATACGCTCCTGCCCACTTCCGCGTTCAGCATGTCCTCGGAAAGATATTCCCTCCTGTGTATGCTGACATTGGCAGTGTCGGCATAGAAATCCTCCTCAAAGTCAGGGCGCCAGGCCGGCAGACTGAATGCGATGCTGTCGATGATGTATCTTCTTCCGAGCGTCACATAATAGGTCACATCAGCCTCCCGGCCCTTGAGCCTGAGTTCGCTCTCCACCGTGGAATCGAAATATCCCAGGGCGTTAAGCCTGCTGACTATGCTGCTCTCCGAGCGCTCCACCTGGTTCTGGTCGTAGATGACAGGCGCCTCACCCAGGCTCTTCCACAGCTTGTTCAGACCCTTGTCGGAGCCGCCGGACCAGTTGTACATATACAGGAAGGGCTTGAAACCGAACAGGGAATGGTTTGGCTGCTGCTTGAGGTAGGCCGACAGGCTGTGCGCGGGGAACCTGGTATCGTTCGTGATGACTATGCTGTTACTGTTGAGCCTTATCTCGTCGTCCTTGAGGGCGCGCGTGGTGCTGCACGAAGAGACCAGGAGCGCCAGAAGGGCGGCACCCGCTGCAGACACTGCTATCGAAGGCTTTTTTAACGACATAACCAGACAAATTTAACAATTATTTGAGTATATTTGTACAGGCTATGATCAAATTGTCTTCTTCAGAAATAAAGCACATACGCTCGCTTTCCCAAAAGAAATTCCGTGACCAGACGGGCCAGTTCGTCGTCGAAGGCCAGAAGATGTACTCCGAGGCCGTGGAGAACGGTTTCGAGGTCGTCTCCGTGTACAGGAAGGACGAAATAGGCGAGGAGCAGATGAGCCGCATCTCAGCCCTCGACTCCCCTTCCCCGGTATTGGCCGTCTTAAGAATGCCAATACCGGCGCGCGAAATCAGCATCGGCGAACGG
>CAYMDZ010000107.1:0-4302 GCA_964389355.1 uncultured Muribaculaceae bacterium
CCGGAGCAAAATAAAAATTTTGCATATATTTGCCCCGTACAAAATCTAAACCTTTTAAAACATGAACGCATTGCTAAATGAGCTCTGTGCCAGGTACACAGTGCCTCAGGAGACCAAGGCTGCGGGGATTTATCCCTATTACAAGCCGATCTCTTCGGGTCAGGACCCGATTGTGAAAATGGCGGACGGAAGCGAGGTGATGATGTTCGGGTCGAATTCGTACCTCGGACTTTCAGATGATCCCCGTCTCAAGGAAGCCGCCATCAAAGCCATTGAAAAATATGGTACCAGCTGTTCAGGAAGCCGTTTTCTTAACGGAACCTTAGACATTCACGAAGAACTTGAGAGGCAATTGGCCGAATTCGTCGGAAAGGAGGAAGCCGTCACGTTCAGCACCGGTTTCCAGGTGAATCTGGGTGTGGTGAGCGCTCTGGGCATCCGCGGAAGCTACACCCTGCTTGACGACACCGACCACGCCTGCATCATCGACGGCAGCCGCCTCGGGTGGAGCACCGTCTACAAATTCAGGCACAACGACATGACTTCCCTGGAGAAAAAGCTCAAGGCCTGCGAGCCGGAAGCATTCAAGCTCATCGTGGTGGACGGCGTCTATTCGATGCTCGGCGACCTGTGTCCGCTTCCGCAGCTGTGTGAATTGGCAGAGAAATACAATGCCGCGGTGATGATAGACGACGCGCACGGACTGGGCGTGTTCGGCAAGGACGGTTCCGGCACTGCCAATCATTTCGGCCTCACGGACAAGGTGGACCTGATTATGGGCACGTTCTCGAAGAGCTTCGGCTCGCTGGGAGGATTCATCGCCGGCAGCCACGAGGTCATCAACCTGCTCAAGCACACCTCGCGCTCCCTCATCTTCAGCGCATCCATGACCCCGGCAGCAGTGGCGGCGGCCACCAAAGCGCTTGAAATCATGAAGACCGAGCCAAGCCGCAGGGAGCATCTGTGGGACGTGACCCGCTACGCGTGGAAAAAATTCCGCAAAAACGGATTCGACATCAACGCCACGGAGTCCCCTATCATTCCGCTGATGGTGCGCGACACGAAGAAAGCCATGCAGATCGTGACATTGGCATACAATGAGGGCATATTCATCACTCCGGTGATCGCTCCGGCGGTGGCCGAGAAGGATGTGCTTATCCGCTTCGCACTGATGGCCACACATACCCGCGAGCACGTGGATGTGGCGGTGGAGAAACTGACGAAGATTTTCAGAGACCTCGAGGTCATCAGGTAATATGGTTATCCTTATCACCGGCATTACTTCGGGATTCGGTAAAGCTATGGCCGCCCAGCTTCACGCTGACGGCCACAGCGTTTACGGCACCCATCGCAAGGCGACGGAATTCATCCCGGGAGTTCATTACATCAAGGCGGAATCCACCTCGCAGGAGGATGTGGAGAGGGCTGTGAAAGAAGTGGTGGACGCAGAAGGCCGCATAGACGTGTTCATCAACAACGCCGGAATGGGCATAGGCGGACCGCTGGAGTTCTGCTCCATAGAGGACTGTCAGAGGCAGATGGACGTGAATTTCATGGGAATGGTGCGCTACATCAGGCAGGTCGTTCCCGTAATGAGGGCCCAGGGCCACGGACACATAATCTGCTTCAGCAGCATCGGCGGCCTGATCGGCCTGCCGTTCCAGGGGATGTACAGCGCATCCAAGTTCGCCATCGAGGGCTACTGCGAGGCGCTGCGTCTGGAGGTGAGCGGGTTCGGCATCAACGTGACCGTCATTGAGCCGGGCGATTTCGCGACCTCGTTCACGGCGCAGAGAAAGAGCGTGTCGGACGGAAAGGCGCATCAGGTCTATACTTCGTATGCCAGGTCCCTGGCCAGCATAGAGAAGGACGAGAACGGCGGGCTCAAGCCCGAATATCTGGCGCGCAAAATCAGCCGCATCGTCAGGAAAAAGAAGCCGGGCTACCGGTACATCATCGCGACCTTCCTGCAGAGGCTGTCAGTATTCGCGAAAACAGTCCTTCCGGCACGTACTTTCGCCCGGATAATGAAACTTTACTATAAAGTTTAGCGTCAGGCCCGCAGATTATTCTCACTTTTTGTGTAAATTCGGCCCGTCTTTCCAGAAGTGAGTGTATTATGAAAAATCTTAGATTGGAAGCCGTGCGCATAATGCGGTCGCGGCCTGCGGTGGAGGTGGCTGAGCCGGCCCCGCTCAAGTCAGCCATTTTCGGTGAAAACGTGTTCACCAGAAAGCAGATGAGGCGCTACCTCTCGAAGTCCGTCTACGAAAGCGTGGTCGAATCCATCGAGAGCGGCAAGAGCATCGACCGCAAGATCGCCGACCAGGTGGCCGAAGGGATGAAAGTATGGGCCATCGAAAGAGGCGCCACACACTACACTCACTGGTTCCAGCCCCTCAACAACTCCACGGCCGAAAAGCACGACGCCTTCCTGGACCCGAAACTCGAGGGCGATTCCTTCGAATCGTTCAGCGGGAACCTTCTCTCCCAGCAGGAGCCTGACGCGTCATCCTTCCCGAGCGGAGGCCTGCGGAACACCTTCGAAGCCAGGGGCTACAGCGCCTGGGACCCTTCCTCGCCGGCCTTCATCACCGACGGGACCCTCTGCATCCCGGGCATATTCGTATCCTATAACGGAGAGGCCCTGGACTACAAGACCCCTCTGTTGAAATCAATGGCCGCGCTGGACCGGACTGCCGTGTCAGTATGCCAACTGTTCAACAAGGACGTGCGCAAAGTCGTCCCTACCCTCGGCTGGGAGCAGGAATATTTCATCGTGGACAAAGCCCTCGCTGATGCCCGTCCCGACCTCATCCAGTCCGGCAGAACCCTGATGGGGCACACCGCCGCGAAAGACCAGCAGCTCGAGGACCACTACTGGGGCGCCATTCCCGAGAGGGTGGCCAATTTCATGAAGGACTTCGAGGACGAATGCTACAAACTTGGCATTCCCATCAAGACCAGACATAACGAAGTGGCTCCGAACCAGTTCGAGTGCGCTCCGCAGTTCGAGGAGGCCAATGTCTCAGTGGACCACAACCTGCTGCTGATGTCCGTAATGCGGAAAATCGCACACAGACACAATCTCGAAGTTCTGTTCCATGAAAAGCCTTTCGCCGGGGTCAACGGCAGCGGCAAGCACTGCAACTGGTCGCTCTGCACCGACGGCGGCGTGAACCTGCTCGCCCCGGGCCACACCCCTGAAAGCAACATACAGTTCCTGACATTCTTCGTCTGCACGCTGAAGGCCGCGGCCGACTACGGCTCGCTGATAATGGCCTCCATCGCATCGGAAAGCAACTCCCACAGGCTCGGTGGCAACGAAGCCCCTCCTGCCATAATGTCGGTATTCACCGGCTCCACCCTTAACGGCATCCTGGACAACATCGAGGCCAAGATCAACGACAGCACCCTCACGGCCGATGCCAAGAAGGAAATCAAGCTGGACATAGGCAAGATTCCGGAAATCCTGGTGGACAACACCGACCGGAACAGGACTTCGCCGTTCGCCTTCACCGGCAACCGCTTCGAGTTCCGCGCCGCCGGCTCATCCTGCAACTGCTCTATGCCGCTGATAGTGCTGAACACCGCCGTGGCTGACGAACTGCAGAATTTCTGCGATGCCGTGAACGCCCTGACAAAGGACGGGGTCAAGAAAGAGGACGCCATCCTGAAGGTCATCAGGCAGTTCATCACCGCCTCCCGCAAGATACGGTTCGAAGGCAACGGATACAGCGAGGACTGGATACGCGAGGCCGCACAGCGCGGACTTCGCAGCGCCAGCAAGGCCACCGAGGCCTTCAAGGAGTACCTCCGCCCGGAGAGCATCGCGCTCTTCACGAAGTTCCACGTGCTGAACGAGACCGAATTGAAGGCCCGCTACGAGATAAAGAACGAGATTTTCCTGAAGAAAGTGCAGATAGAGTCGCGCGTGATAGCCGACATCGCTGCCAATCATATCATCCCGACGGCGGTGCGTTACCAGAACGTGCTGATAGACAACATCAAGGGCATCAAGGAAGTGTTCCCTGACGAGCTGGAGACCCTCGCACACGACGAGATCCGCACGCTCCGGGAGATCATCGACCACGTGAACGTTATCCGCAGCGCTTCGGAGGAGATGACACAGATCCGCCACCGCCTGAACCGGAACCCGGACATCATCGCCCGCGCAGCCGGCTACGAGACCGAAGTCCGCGCGAAGATGAGCGAGATCCGCGAGCACATCGACGCCCTGGAGATGATCGTGGACGACGACCTCTGGCCGCTCCCTAAATACCGCGAACTCCTCGCCACACT
>CAYMDZ010000108.1:0-4281 GCA_964389355.1 uncultured Muribaculaceae bacterium
GCCTCCTGCGATTCCGATTACAAGCATATTAGTATTCTGCGTTTTTAGGGGTTCTTGGGAACGGAATCACGTCGCGGATGTTCTGCATTCCGGTGATGAAGAGAAGAAGCCTTTCGAATCCCAGACCGAATCCGCTGTGAGGGCAGCTGCCGAAGCGGCGGGTGTCTATGTACCATTCGAGGTTCTTCCTGCTCATTTTAAGCTCGTCTATACGCGCCTCGAGTTTCTCCAGGCTGGCTTCGCGTTCACTTCCGCCTATGATCTCGCCTATCTTCGGGAAGAGTACGTCCATCGCGCGGACAGTCTTGCCGTCCTCGTTCTGCTTCATATAGAAGGCCTTGATATCTTTAGGGTAGTCCGTGAGGATGACAGGCTTCTTGAAATGCTCTTCCACGAGGAACCTCTCGTGTTCGCTCTGAAGGTCTGTCCCCCAGTCTACAGGGTATTCGAATTTGTGACCGTTCGCTACGGCTTCCTTGAGGATTCTTACGCCCTCGGTGTATGGAAGACGTACGAATTCAGTGTCGCATACGCTCCTGAGTCTTTCGACCAGGGTGTCGTCGTAGCGGTCGTTGAGGAACTGGATGTCGTCCATGCAATGTTCCAGGGCGTACTTGACCAGCGATTTGATGAAATCCTCAGCCAGGTCCATGTTGTCCTTGATGTCATAGAAGGCCATTTCAGGCTCTATCATCCAGAACTCGGCCAGGTGGCGCGGGGTGTTTGAATTCTCGGCGCGGAATGTCGGGCCGAAAGTATAGATCTCTCCGAGTGCGGTGGCACCGAGTTCTCCCTCAAGCTGTCCGCTCACGGTAAGGCTGGTCTGCTTGCCGAAGAAGTCCTTCGTGTAGTCGACCTCGCCCTTCTTGTTTTTCGGGATGTTGTTCAGGTCAAGCGTGGTGACCGCGAACATCTGGCCCGCTCCCTCACAGTCCGAAGCCGTGATGAGAGGGGTGTTCAGATAGACGAATCCCTTGTCGTGGAAATACTGGTGGATGGCGTAGGCCATCTGGCTGCGAAGCCTGAGCACTGCGCCGAAGGTATTCGTGCGCGGTCTCATGTGGGCTACGGTCCTGAGGTATTCGAAAGAGGTGTCCTTCTTCTGAAGAGGGTAGCGCATAGGATCGCATTCGCCGAGAACTTCCAGCTTCTCAGCCTTGATCTCGACGTTCTGACCGCTTCCCACTGACTCCACGAGTTCTCCCTCCACGCTGATGCAGGCTCCTGTCGTGATCTTGGACAGGAGCTCATTGGTCTTCTCGTCCTTTGTAACGACGATCTGCACATTCTTGATGGTGGATCCGTCGTTGAGGGCGATGAACGCAATCTCTTTGTTGCCTCTCTTGGTCCTTACCCAACCTTTGGCCAGGACCTTCTGACCTGCCTGCATTCCAAGCAGATCCTTAACCTTTGTTCGCAGTATTTCTGTAGCCATTTGTTTTTATTTTAAAAAGCGGCCCTCCTTTGTGCCGGGGGGCCGCTCATATTGGAAAGGCCTGATTATTCGGCCGGTTTTCTCGCTGAATACATGATCTTGGTCGCTGAACAGCGGCGAAGCTCCTGCTTCACATCGACGATGATACCCATTCTGACATCCTGGTCTGCCCTGATACATACGGTCATAAGCGGACGGTCGGATTCGTTCATGGCTTCACGTTCAGATGCCACGAAGTCACGGATGTCCTCCTTGGTCTTGAATGAATCGTTAAGCTGGATACGGGCATCGGTACCATATTGAGCCTGAAGAGACTTAATAGGAGTTCCGATGTTAATGTAGCTTGCCAGATCCTTACGGTCGAGCTTCACTGATTCTGAAGCCTCAGGGATGCTTACCTGAACCTTGTTCTCGGTATCACGCATCTGAGTGGTCACCATAAAGAAGAACAGGAGCATGAAGACGATGTCGGACATTGAACCTGAATTTACGCCAGGTACATCTTTTTTGTTAGAACTGCCTCCAAATTTTGACATAATGTTATCTCCTATTATCTGCTGCCTTTAACATCCATAGGCTCGGCCTCTGAAATTACCTGAGGCACAGCCTTCTTTACCCAATCTTGCTCCTCCTCGCTGAGGCGGGCGTAGGTCTTTCCGAAATTGGCCCTTGAAAATTCATCACGAAGTTCGTTGACAGCCTTTACAAGTTCGTTCTGTACGGCGATGTATGCCTTGTAACTTGTACCGCGGTCGTTCTGAAGGGATATCACACCCTTGGATACCGGCACTGTCCTGCCCCAGCCTTCGATGAGTTTCATCTCCTTGTCCGGCTTGTTGGGGTCATCGTTAGGATTTGCAAGGAATTCCTTGACCTTGTCTTTAAGAAGGGTAACGTCGAGTTGTTCGGAACCGACCAGGATCCTGTCGGATGAGCTGATCCTCACGATGATGATGTTACGCCTGTTGACCTTCTGATCCTCGAGTTTCTCGTTAGGATTAGGCATAGGAGGAAGACGGCGTGCAAGACCCGTCTGGCTGCCCATGGTGGTGGTCATAAGGAAGTAACACAGCAGGAGGAATGCGATATCCGCTGTGGAACTTGAGTTGATTCCCGGTGTTTTCTTCTTACCCATAATTTATTGTCTCGCGTCTCTTTTGTTACGGATACTCTTGTAAACTTCTCCCACGATGATGGTTACGATGGCAGCCGCACCGACGAGATAGGTAAGGTTAAGTATCGTGTCTGTGAGTTTAAGAGTGCTTGCAGATGGCTGCTGGGCCATGCCCATGGCAGGTGCACCTGGAGAAAGGAAATATACCGCTGCGCATACTGCTGCCGCACCTCCGACGACGGCAAGAAGCTTCCAGAAGAATTTCTTGTCGTTCTTGATACCGATGGCTCCGGCCACGAAAACGATGGTCAGAAGAGCTATGGCAATCATCGCGTAGGTCCAGTAGAAGAATACTTCAATTGACAGGTCGTTGAAATCTTTCACGAATGCGAAGATTGACACGCCGACACTTATCAAAAGCAAGCACAGCAGGATAACCTTGATGATTTTAATATAATTGGATTTCATTATTATTTGGCTTTGTATTCAGTAAGAGCGTCAACAAGATCTATAGAAGCCTCTTCCATATCGATGGTAAGTGCATCGATCTTAGAGAGGATGTAGTTATAGAATACCTGAAGGATCATGGCTACGATCAAACCACCCACGGTAGTGATCAAAGCGACTTTCATACCACCTGCAACGACGTTAGGGGAAATATCACCTGCAGCCTGGATGGCATCGAAGGCCTCGATCATTCCGACCACTGTTCCGAGGAATCCGAGTGAAGGGGCAAGAGCGATGAAAAGTGAAATCCATGAAAGGTTGTTCTCGAGAAGGCTCATCTGAACTGCACCTGAAGAAACGACATTCTTCTCAACAACGTCGATGCCCTGGTCGTAACGGTCAAGACCGTCGAAGAAGATCTTCGCTACAGGGCCGCGGGTGTTGCGGCATACGTCCTTTGCTTTCTCTACACCGCCTTCTGCGAGAGCTTTCTCAACCTTGGCTACGAGAACCTTCGCATTGACCTTTGAGAATGAAAGGTAAAGGATTCTTTCGATGGAAAGGGCAAGACCGAGGATAAGATAGATGACGATCAGTGCCATGAAGCCTGCGCCACCCTCGATGAACTTGGTCTTGAGAGCCTGGTGAAGAGGAATCTCAGTCTCTACCTTAAGCGGATTGGCTTCAGTGGCAGTTGCGACCTCCTCTGTAGCTTCGGTGTTAGCCTGGGCTTCATCCTGTGCGGATGCTGCGTTAGCGGAGAGGACCATAATGGCCATTGCTGCCAAAAACATTGAAATCTTTTTCATAACTGTTTTTGAATGTGTTTTGAATTAAAAAATTATTTGTTTTGAGTTATTATCAAAATCGTTGCAAGTTAATAAAAAATTGCGGTTTCAAAAAATTATTCGCCTATTCCGGAGAAAAGTCTCATCGCATTTTGCGTGGTAATTTGCGCCACTTTCCCGAGGCTCGTCCCCTTGATGTCCGCAAGTCGTTGAGCGATAATGGGAATGTTCGAGCTTTCGTTGCGCGTGCCGCGTTTCGGTGTCGGCGCCAGATACGGCGCATCGGTCTCGAGAACTATCTTTTCGAGGGGAATATTTTCGATTTCCCGCGCTATTCCGGCGTTCTTGAATGTCAGAACTCCGCCTATTCCCACGCTCCAGTCTCCGTATTTCTGCATTCTGCGCAGAAACTCCGCGCTTCCGCTGAAGGCGTGAAGGTTTCCCCGAAGCGAAAGTCCGCGGCAGGCCTCCATTACGCTGATGAAATCTTCCGTGGC
>CAYMDZ010000109.1:0-4251 GCA_964389355.1 uncultured Muribaculaceae bacterium
TTCATAGACGCGGGCGCGGACGAGATCTGCCTCAAGGATATGGCCGGCATCGGACGCCCTGTCTCACTTGGAAAGATCGTCAAGGGGATCAAGCAGATCAAGGACATTCCTGTACAGTATCACTCACATTCAGGCCCGGGCTTCAGCATGGCTTCCATCCTGGAGGTCTGCCAGAACGGCTGCGACTACGTGGACGTGGCCATGTCACCTCTCTCCTGGGGTACAGGCCATCCTGACGTAATCGCCGTTCAGGAGATGCTCAAGGACGCAGGGTTCAAGGTAAAGGACATCAACATGGAAGCCTATATGCAGGCCAGAACCCTCATTCAGGAGATGCTTGACGACTTCCTCGGCTACTACTGCCCTGCCCAGAACCGTCTGGACAACTCCCTCCTCATCAAGCCGGGTCTTCCTGGCGGAATGATGGGCTCGCTTATGACGGACCTCGAGGAGAACCTCTCTTCCCTGAACAAATGGAAAGTCAAGAACGGACAGGAGCCTCTCACCACGGACCAGCTTCTCGTAAAGCTCTTTGACGAAGTGGCTTACGTATGGCCTAAGGTCGGCTTCCCGCCGCTCGTGACACCGTTCTCACAATACGTAAAGAACCTCTCCCTGATGAACGTGATGCAGATGGAGAAGGGCAAGAACCGCTGGGAGATGTTCCCGGACACCATCTGGGACATGGTGCTTGGCAAGGCCGGCAAACTCCCCGGCGAAGTGGACGACGAACTCAAGACTCTGGCAGCCGCCCAGGGACGCACATTCGTCACCACCGACCCTCAGGACAACTACCCTGACTGCCTCGACGAGTTCCGCGCGAAGATGAAGGCCAATGGCTGGGATCCCGGCCAGGACGACGAAGAGCTCTTCGAATACGCCATGCATCCGGTTCAGTACGAAGCATACAGGAGCGGAAAGGCCAAGGCTGAATTCGAGGCTGACCTCGCCAAGCGCAAGGCCGAGAAGAACGCTCCGAAGGGCGCCGCTCTTCCGCAGAGCGTGGTGGTCAACCTCAACGGCCAGTCATACAAACTCGACATCTCCTACGACGGAACGGCCCCTGTGGCTTCAGCCGCTCCAGCCGCTGCCCCTGCCGGTGAGGCCGAGGACGTGCCTGCACCTATCTCGGGCAAATTCCTTCTCACGAAGGACAGCAACGAGACTCCGCGCAAGCCGGGCGACCACGTGAAGCGCGGCGACGTGCTCTGCTACATCGAGGCGATGAAAATCAACAACGCCATCTGCTCGGACTTCGACGGCACCGTAGTCGCCATCCTCCCTTCGAACGGGGACACCGTGGAAGAAGACGACGTTATCGTTAAAATGACTAGAGACAAGTAGTTATGGGAGACATACTCGAAAGACTATATGAGATGACGGCCATCAGCAGCATCGTGGACAATCCCGCGTACCTGCTGATGTACTTCATCGCCTTCGGACTGCTCTACCTGGGAATCGTGAAGAAGTACGAACCTCTTCTGCTCGTTCCTATCGCGTTCGGAGTGCTTATTGCCAATTTCCCGGGCGGTGAGATGGGCGTCATCCAGACCGACGCCGCAGGTTACGTGACCCTCGCCGACGGCACTCAGAAGATCATCTGGGATATGCCGCTGCACGACATCGCACACGAGTTCGGCATTATGAACTACCTGTACTACGGACTCATCAAGACCGGACTTCTGCCGCCTATCATCTTTATGGGCGTGGGAGCGCTTACCGACTTCGGGCCAATGCTGCGCAACCTTAAGCTCGCCATCTTCGGCGCAGCCGCACAGTTCGGCATCTTCGCAGTCCTCATAATCGCACTCTGCCTCGGATTCACCCCGCAGGAAGCCGCTTCGCTCGGCATCATCGGCGGTGCCGACGGCCCTACAGCCATCTTCACCACCATCAAGTTGGCGCCGCACCTGCTCGGTCCTATCGCCATCGCAGCTTACAGCTACATGGCCCTCGTGCCTGTGATCATCCCTCTGGTAGTGAAGCTTACCTGCACGAAGAAGGAGCTGATGATCAACATGAAGGAGCAGGACAAGCTCTATCCTCCTAAGGGCGAGATCAAGAATATGCGCGCCGTGAAGATCATCTTCCCAATCGCAGTCACCACCATCGTGGCCATCTTCGTTCCTACCGCAGTTCCGCTCGTGGGCATGCTTATGTTCGGTAACCTCGTCAAGGAGATCGGTTCGGACACATCGCGTCTTTTCAGCGTGGCAAGCAACGGCCTCATGAACGCCGCCACCATCTTCCTGGGCCTCAGCGTAGGCGCCACGATGACTGCAGAAGCGTTCCTGAACCTGCAGACCGTAGGTATCGTGGTGGGCGGATTCTTCGCATTCGCGCTGAGTATCGCCAGCGGTATCCTTATGGTCAAGATCTGGAACCTCTTCTCGAAGAAGAAGATCAACCCGCTTGTGGGCGCCACCGGACTTTCAGCCGTGCCTATGGCAAGCCGCGTCTGCAACGGCATCAGCACCAAGTACGACCCGAAGAACCACGTGCTCAACTACTGTATGGCTTCGAACATTTCCGGAGTCATCGGTTCCGCGGTCGCAGCCGGCGTACTGATTTCATTCCTCGGATAAAATCTTACTTCATAAAAAAGTCCCGACCGTTCAACCGGCCGGGACTTTTTCGTTATGGCGGATACGCCTAGAATATTCTGCAGAGGAAATCCGTCAGGTAGTCGCGCCAATTGGCCCAGATATGGCCGCCCTCGCTCTCCCTGTAAAGATAAGGGGCGTTTATGGCGTCGAGCTTGGCACGGAACTCGACATTGGCCTGGTACAGGAAGTCGTCCTTGCCTATGGCTATGTAGTAAAGCTTGACACCGTTATCGAAGAGCTGCGCTATCTTCTGGTCGTAGTTCTGATAGAATTCCGGTGCAAGGGTCTTGGTCAGATCGGAAGGGATCCTCCAGTCAGGTGTGGCTGCGGAGAACAGTCCTATGTAGTCGAATGTCTTCGGATAGTTGACAGATACCAGGTTCGTGTGGAAACCGCCCATTGACAGGCCTGCGATGGCCCTGCCGCTCTGATTCTTTATGGTACGGTAGTGGGAGTCCACATAGCTTATGACATCGCCGAAATGCGATTCGAACGAAGTGTCGGTCGCGCCGCTCGGATACGGTCTGTACATGCCCTGTCCCTCCTCACCGGGAGCAGCACTGTGGCGGTTAGTGTTGCCGTTGGTCATCACCACTATCATAGGCTTGGCCTTGCCCTGGGCGATGAGGTTGTCCAGAATGTACTGCGCCCTTCCGAGGCTCGTCCAGGCCTCCTCGTCGCCGCCCATTCCGTGCAGCAGGTAGAGAACCGGATAACGGCCCTTGCCGCTGTCATATCCGGCAGGGGTATAGACTGTCATACGTCTGGTCGTGCCGAGCGTCGGGCTTTCGTACCACACCTTGCTCAGCGTTCCGTGCGGCACGTCCTGGGCCTTGTAGTTGTCGGCCTTTCCGCCGCCCACGATGAAGAAGCTGGAAAGGTAGCTCACGTCGCGATAGACGTAGGCATTGGCCAGATCGAGGGTTTTGACCCCGTCCACGATGAAATTGTAGTAGTAAAGTTCGCTCGGAAGCGTCTTCTTCCAGGTCCACAGACCAGTGGAGTCCCTCTCCATAGGCTCATAGCCCTTCGCGCAATATCCTACGACTCCGACGCTCTGAGCGTCAGGTGCGTACAGGCGCAGCGTCACCTCGCCGGTGGCGTCATTGATCTCCGGAGACACCGGAGCCGCACCCGGCCGTATGGCTTCCTGCGCATTGGCCGAAGCGGCGAGCGCCACCAGGGCCAGTGTCATTAAGAATGTGTGTTTCATATGATTATACTATAAAATAACTTCGTCCACGAGGCAGGCGTCGAGATCGCGGGCGATCTTCTCCTTGTCCAGGTGCTGGCCGATGAACACGAGCTTCTGCATACGGTCGCCGTAGTTCTCGTCCCAGTCCCTCTGGAGCACCGGATCGGACTCGAGCAGACGCTCAAGCTGCGCAGGCGGCATCGTCGCGTACCATTGGCCCGCATTCTTAAGGCCTATCTGCTTTCCGGCCTGTTCGAAGAGATAGCAGATGGACGGGTTCTCCGTGAAATAGCAGATGCCCTTCGTGCGGATCACATTCGTCGGCCAATTCCGTGAGACGAAGAAATCGAACTTATTGATGTCGAACGGCTTGCGTCTGTAATACACAAAGGTGCCTATGCCGTATTCCTCGACCTCGCCGCCCTCGTGCTCATGATGGTGGTGGTGATG
>CAYMDZ010000110.1:0-4197 GCA_964389355.1 uncultured Muribaculaceae bacterium
GAGACCTGAAGGACAAGCTTGACCCGTACCTCCAGCCGCTCTACGACGCTCTCGGAGACATGATCCCGGCCAGAAAGCTTCAGGAATTCATCGCCGACGGCACCATACAGATCGCCCCGCTCGCCTATATGCGCGGCCGCACCCTTGACCGTGCCTGCGTAATTCTGGACGAAGCCCAGAACACGAACACAGGCCAATTGAAAATGTTTCTCACCCGAATGGGGGCCGGTGCCAAGTTCATAGTGACCGGAGACGCCACCCAGGTCGATCTGCCGAACCGCGAGGACAGCGGCCTGCTCAAGGGCGTGAACCTGCTGAAAAACATAAAGGGCATCGAAACCATCGTCTTCACAAGCGAAGACATCGTCCGACACCCTCTGGTAGGTAAAATCGTTAAAGCTTTCGAAAAGCAGTAGCGCGACTATTCAGCCGGCACTTCTCCCTTGGCGATAGCGTTGTATTTCTGATACTTGGCTTCGTAAGCTGAATCTGAAGAGAAACGGTAGCATGCGTTTCTGAGGTATTCAGCCACAGCGACCTTGATATTGGAATCCTTGGTTACAGCGTAAGCGGTCTCGAAAGGCTCGATGCAGTTCTTCAGAGCTATCTCGAAATCCTTTACCAAAGCCTCGTATTTTCTGTCATCGAGCTCATTGGTAGCCTCTTCCTGAATGGCGACGGCCTTGTTATAGTAAAGCTGGCCGATTCCGATGTAACCGAACTCATAGTCAGGATTGATCTCCGAGCACTTGCTGTAAGCGGCGATAGCCTCATCCTCACGGCCGAGCTGGAGATTGATGTTACCCTCTACATAATAGAGCGATGCGTTGTCAGGCTCGTTCTGCTTGGCAGCGTTCACAAGCTCGAACAGACGGTCGGTATCCTCACCTGAATTCATATAGAAGTTGATAAGGCCCACGAGAACGCTCTGGCTCTGAGGGAACTGCTTGAAAGCCTCCTCCAGGTAAGCGCGGCACTGGTCCTTGTCCCCTTCCTTGGATGCGATGTCGGCGAGCTTGGCATAAGCATCTCCCTCGTCACCGTAATATCCGAGTTCAAGGCTCTTTCCGTAATATTCCTTGGCCTTGTCGTAATTGTTGAGGATATATGAGGTAAGGGCGGCGTTGTATACGGCGTTCGTATCAACCACTGCATAAGGCTGCTGCTCAGAAGCTTCGACTGCCTTCTCGAAATAGTATGAAGCCTTTTCGAGGTTACCGAGAGTATAGGCCGTGTAAGCCTCGTCGGTGAACTTGGTGTCGAGAGTCTGGAAAGCGAGCTTGAGATCTTTGGTCTTCTTACCGTTGACATCCAGGGAAGCGGCCTGCTGGTAAGCTGAGAGGGCTCTCTCGAGCACGTCCTCATATACAGGCTTGGTCACCTCGATGAACTGGAGGATCTCGTTCGCATTATAATAATAGTTGCGGGTCTCGAAGACAGCCTTGATGTAGTCGGCGCCTGAAAGCTTTACCCATTCCTCGCTTGAAGGCTTGTCGTCTCCGAGGATGAGGGCCAGATCAGCGCGCGGAGCACCGATCCAGGCACTTCCCATAGGTGCTGCATAAGCATCCAGATAAGCTTTGCCAAGTTTGATCCATACGTCAGGCTTTGCGGCCTGCTTAGGATTTTCTGTCTTTACAAGTGCCTTTTCTACAGCTTTCTGTGCAGCTTCAGGGCTTTTGACTCCCTGCTGCGCATTGGCAACGGTAAGCGAAGCCAGGAGAGCAAGAGTTAAAAAGATTTTTTTCATAATATTTCAGTTTTATTCGTTTACTGGTTCTGCAGTTGTTACTTCTGACGGAGTCTCCTCCTCATTCTCGTGGGCGACAACGGAAACGGCGGCTATGCTGTCCCCCTCGCGGATGTTGATGAGCTTGACTCCCTGTGTGGCACGTCCCTGAACCTTTACGGTGGACAGCGCAAGTCTTATGGTAAGACCGCTCTTCGTTATGATCATAAGGTCATTGTCTGCCGTAACGGACTTGATGGCTACCAGGTTACCCGTTCTCTCGTTTATCTTCAAAGTGGTTACGCCCTTCGCGCCGCGGGATGTGAGCCTGTACTCCTCCACCTCCGAACGCTTGCCGTAACCGTTCTCGCTGACGACCAGAACAGTGTGATCGGCAGCATCCGCCGCATTCAGATCCACGCTGATGGCGCCGGCCACCTCATCATTCTCTGCAATATTGATACCACGCACACCCATCGAGCTGCGTCCGAGCTCGCGGGCCTCGCTTTCATTGAAGCGCACGCAGCATCCGTCGCGGGCGGCGATCATTATCTGTTCGCTGCCGCCGGTAAGGATGGCGTCGAGAAGCGAATCCCCTTCCTTGAAGCCGATGGCGATGATGCCCTTGTTGCGGCTGCGCACATTGGCAAATTCGGTAAGGCAGGTCCTCTTGATGATGCCGTTCTTCGTGAAGAGCACCACGTAGTGGCTGTCGGTGTATTCGCGGCTCTCGATCTTCGCTGCGTTCAGATATGTCTTTATCTTGTCGTCCTGATCGATGGTAAGCAGGTTCTGGACGGCACGGCCCTTCGCGGTTCTGCTTCCCTCCGGAATCTCATATACCTTGAGACGGTAGCAGAGACCCTTCTCAGTGAAGAACAGCATAGTGGAGTGCATATTGGCCACATAGATGTGCTCGATGAAATCCTCATCGCGCACGGTGCCGGCCTTCTTGCCCACTCCGCCGCGGGACTGCACCTTGAATTCGTTAAGGGATGTCCTCTTTATGTATCCGAGATGCGAAATGGTGATGACCACGTCCTCGTCGGCATAAAAATCCTCAGGGTTGAACTCGTCGTCGCTGAGAGTAATCTCGGAGCGGCGGGCGTCTCCGAACTTGTCCTTAAGTTCCTGACACTCAGACTTGACAACCTCGAGCTGGAGCTTCTCGCTGGCGAGTATCTTCTCGCACTCGGCGATGAATTCCACGAGTTTGGTCTGCTCGTCCTGCAGCTTCTCCTTCTCGAGTCCGACGAGCTGGCGGAGCCTCATCTCCACGATGGCGTTGGCCTGAAGTTCGGAGAAGGCGAATCTGTTCATAAGTTCAGCCTTCGCATCCTCCACGCTCTTCGAGCCGCGGATGATGGCCACCACCTCGTCGATGACGTCTATCGCCTTGAGAAGGCCTTCCACGATATGCTCGCGGGCCTTCGCCTTGTCCAGGTCAAATTTGGTCCTGCGCACAACCACCTCGTGGCGGAAATCCACGAAGCACTTGATGATGTCCTTGAGGGTGAGCGTGCGCGGACGGCCTCCGACAAGCGCCACGTTGTTGATGGCGAAACTTGACTGGAGAGCGGTGTATTTGTACAGGGTGTTAAGAACGACATTGGCATTCGCGTCCTTCTTGACCAGGAATTCTATCCTGATGCCCTCGCGGTTCGTGAGTTCCTTGATGTCGGCGATGCCGTCTATCTTCTTGTCGCGGATCATCTCCCCGATGCGGGAAATCATCTCGGCCTTGTTCACCATGTAAGGTATCTCGGTGACCACGATGACGCTTCTGCCGTTCTTCTCCTCGATGTCGGCCTTCGCCCTGATGACTACCCTTCCGCGTCCGGTAGTGTATGCGTCGATTATGCCCTGGCGGCCCATGATGATGCCTCCCGTAGGGAAATCCGGACCCTTGATGTGCTCCATAAGGCCGGCCACGTCGATGTCAGGATTGTCTATGTATGCGCAGATGGCGTCGCACGCCTCGGAGAGGTTATGCGGAGCCATGTTGGTGGCCATACCGACCGCGATGCCGGACGAACCGTTCAGAAGCAGGAGCGGCACCTTCGTAGGAAGGACCGTAGGCTCCCAGATGGTATCGTCGAAGTTGAGCATGAAGTCAACCGTATTCTTGTCCAGATCGCAGAGCACGCTGTCGGATATACGGGCCAATTTGGCCTCGGTATAACGCATGGCGGCCACCGGGTCGCCGTCCATACTGCCGAAGTTACCCTGGCCGTACACCAGCGGATATCTCTGGTTCCAGTCTTGTGCCAGACGCGCCATAGCGTCATAAACGGAGCTGTCTCCGTGAGGATGGAACTTACCGAGCACCTCGCCGACGATTCTGGCCGACTTCTTGGTCTGGCCTCCGAAGTTAAGTCCCAGTCCGTCCATTCCGAAAAGGACACGGCGCTGGACCGGTTTCAGACCGTCCCTGGCGTCAGGAAGGGCTCTGGACACTATCACAGACA
>CAYMDZ010000111.1:0-4161 GCA_964389355.1 uncultured Muribaculaceae bacterium
ATACAGGGATATCAGGAATCGTGGTCAGAGAGTAATAGATGAGACCTTCCTGAGAGTCGGCGAGCTTGAGGTTGTCATTCGTGACTGCATAGGTGGCGTTGACGCCAAGTTTCATCCACTCCTTGAGTTTCGCGTCAAGGTTCGTGCGGACTGAGAAACGGTCGAAGCTGGATCCGATGATGGTACCTTCCTGGTCCATATAGGATCCTGACACATAATACTGTACCTTGTCGGTACCGCCCTGGGCGCTCAGCTGGTGCTGATGCTGGAAAGCGGTGCGGAAGATCTCGTCCTGCCAGTTCGTACCCTTTCCGAGAAGGGAAGGATTGGAATAATAGGCATTGGCCTCATAGATATCACCCTCTTCCACCATCTCATTATAATATTGAGCGTACTGGCGAAGGTTCATCATGTCCAGACGGACGGTCTGGCGTGACACTGCGGCCATTCCGTCGTATGTGAATCGCGCTTCTCCGGCCTTGCCGTGCTTGGTGGTGATGAGAACGACACCGTTGGCACCCTGAGCACCGTAAATGGCGGTAGCGGAGGCGTCCTTGAGGATCTCCATGCTCACGATGTCGGCAGGGTTGAGGGTCGACAGAGGTGAAATGGTGGAAACCTTACCGTTGCCGAGCGCGTCACCGAGTCCGAAATCGGCGCCGGAATTTCCACCGCCCTGAACGATCACGCCGTCAATGACATACAGAGGTTCTGCATTGGCATTGATGGTGGCCTGTCCGCGGACACGGATGGAAGATGAAGAGCCCGGGGCTCCGGAGGTGGTGACAGCCGTGACACCGGCTACACGTCCCTGAAGGCTCTGGTCAAGTGAAGAGATGATCGAACCCTTAAGGTCGGATTCCTTCATGGAAACCGATGCTCCCGCCAGGTCGCTCTTCTTCATGGTACCGTAACCTACGACTACCACTTCATCCAGGAATTCCGCATCGTCCTTGAGGAGTATATTGAATACCGTCCGGTCGCCCACGGTTATAGTCTGTGTGGCGTAGCCTATACAAGAGATTTCAATGACTGCCCCTTTCTTTACGGAAATGGAAAAATGACCTTCATCATCGGTCATTGTGCCGTTATTGGTACCTTTGATAATGACGCTGGCACCCATAACCGGACCTGCCTGATCGCTCACCGTTCCCGTGATGGGAATTGTCTGAGCAATCGCATTGACGCTCACTAAGAACATCAGAAGGCACGAAAACAGTTTACTTTTCATAAATTTTAGTGCTTAACATAATGTGATTTTGTTGGTGATACAAAGGTAGGAGTCCTCTCTGCATTAAACTAATACTATTTAATAAAAATATGATACTTTTTTTATCCAATAGCCGATTATGCGGTTCCGAGGCGTGCAGAATGCAGATTTTTTCAATAAATTTGACTCCGGACACACATAAAACCAGTAACACACTAACTCAATCGACCGATGAAACGCATACTTTTCACCATCTTCGCTGCGGCGCTCGCACTTGGCGCCTGCAACAGGAACCAGATCACAGTCACCCACGACGGAGGACGCACCAGGGTCGAAGCCTGGTCGGACAATATCTTCCGTGTAACCTCGGTTCCCGCCGGGGTGCCGTTTACCGACGGCAAGTCGCTTATGGCGCTGCCTGACAGGCAGAAAACCAACACGGTGATCGTCAGGACGGACTCAACTCTGGTCATCTCCACCCCGAAAATCAGCGCGAGCGTAAGGCTCGACGACGGGCGGGTGAACTTCTTCCGTGCAGACGGCACCCCGATCACTGCCGAGCACGAAAGGACATTCGCACCGATAAACGTTGAAGGCACCTCGGCCTGGACCGTGAGCCAGAGCTTCGACTCCCCTGCCGACGAGGCGTTCTTCGGACTTGGCCAGCATCAGGCTGACGAATGGAACTACAAGGGACGCAATGAAGAATTGTATCAGTACAATACGAAAATCTCCATCCCGTTCGTGGTGTCGTCGCGCCGCTACGGCCTGCTCTGGGACAGCAACAGCTTCTGCCGCTGGGGCGATCCGCGCGACTACGCACAGATAGGCGACGTGTTCACCCTCTTCGACAGGAACGGAGCTGAAGGCGCGCTCACCGGCACCTACACCGCAGCCGACGGCAGAACCCTCATCCGCAGGGAAACGGCTCTGGCACAGGAGTTTCTCGAGACTCCGAAGTGCGACAGGGTCCGCAATTCGCCGGATTTCGCCTTCAACGGTGCCAATGTCCTCTTCGAGGGCGAGCTTCTGCCTCACGAGACCGGACTGTACCATTTTTATATATATTATGCCGGATATATGAAGGTGTTCGTGGACGGCAGGCAGGTCACCCCTGAAATCTGGCGCACCGCCTGGAATCCGAACGGGCGCAAGTTCGCAGTGGACCTTCAGGAAGGCAGGCGCGTGCCCATCCGCATAGAATGGAAGCCCGACGGGGATGTCTCCTACTGCGGTCTGCGCGTTCTGAGCCCGGTTCCCGCCGAAATTCAGAACCGGATGAACTGGTGGGGCGAGATGCAAAACCAGATCGACTACTATCTCATCGCGGGCGAAGACATCGACGAAGTCATCAGCGGTTACCGCACCGTCACCGGCAAAGCACAGATCCTTCCGCGCTGGGCGATGGGATATTGGCAGAGCAGAGAAAGATACGCCTCTTCCGAGGACATCATCGGCACGCTCAAGACTATGAGAGCCAAGGGAATACCCGTGGACAACATGGTCCAGGACTGGCGCTACTGGGAAGATGACCAGTGGGGAAGCCACGAGTTCGACCCTGCCCGCTACCCGGATCCTAAGGCTATGGTGGACTCGGTTCACGCCCTGAATGCCAAGTTTATGGTGTCAGTATGGCCGAAATTCTACCGCAACACCGAGCATTTCCGGGAACTCGACGAGAAGGGCTGGATCTACCGCCGTGCCATCGTGGACAGCGTGGCCGACTGGCTCGGATATCAGCAGTCCTTCTATGACGCGTACAGCGAAGGCGCACGCAAACTGTTCTGGGGACAGATGAAGGAACACCTCTATCCGCTCGGAGTGGATTCGTGGTGGATGGACGCGAGCGAGCCGAACATACACGACTGCACCGATATGGACTACCGCAAGGCTATGTGCGGCCCTACCGCGCTTGGCCCGTCCACGCAGTATTTCAACGCATACGCGCTTATGAACGCACAGGCCATCTACGAAGGGCAGCGCTCAGTCGATCCTGACCGCAGGGTCTTCCTTCTGACCCGCAGCGGCTTCCCGGGCCTGCAGAGATACGCCGCGGCTTCGTGGAGCGGCGACATCGGCACGAGGTGGGAAGATATGAAGGCGCAGATCAGCGCGGGCCTCAACTACTGCATCAGCGGTCTGCCGTTCTGGACGCAGGACATCGGCGGATTCAGCGTAGAGAACAGGTTTATGGCGGCCCAGCACATTCTGGAGGATTCCGGAGAGGTGAACGAGGATATGAAGGAATGGCGCGAGATGCAGGCGCGCTGGCACGAATGGGGCATATTCTGTCCGCTCTACCGTGTTCACGGCCAATGGCCTCTGCGCGAACCTCACCTGCTCGCTCCGGAAGACTCCCCTGCCTACAAGGCGATCCTGGCTGCCGACAAGTTGAGATATTCGCTTCTGCCTTACATCTACACGATGAACGCGCGCGTGCATTTCGACGACTACACGATGATGCGTCCGCTCGTGATGGACTTCACCGACGATGCCAGAGCGCTCGCGGTGAGCGACGAATATATGTTCGGAGACGCTCTGCTCGTGTGCCCGGTGTATGAGTACAGGGCGCGCAGCCGCGAGGTTTATCTTCCTGAAGGACAGTGGTATGACTTCCATACCGGCGAGCTTCTCGAAGGCGGTCGCAGTTTCACCGCACCGGCTCCATTCGAAAGAATCCCGCTCTATGCGCGTGCCGGACAGATAGTGCCTATCGGCCCTGACATCCAGTACACCGCGCAGGATGACGGATCGCAGCTCAAGCTCAGAGTTTACGCCGGGGCCGACGCTTCTTACACACTCTACGAGGACGACGGGCAGACCTACGCCTACGAGAAGGGCGTCTATGCCACGATTCCGATTGCGTGGGATGACGCCTCCGGAACCATTACCGTAGGCCGCCGCACCGGCTCCTTCCCTCAGATGAGCCAGACCAAGCACATCGAGATCGA
>CAYMDZ010000112.1:0-4160 GCA_964389355.1 uncultured Muribaculaceae bacterium
ACCGGAGGAAAGGTGAAGGTGGCGGGGTCGAACTGCAAGCCTTCGCGTCCCGTAAAGGAGGGCGAGGTGATAGAGGTAAGGAAGGGATCGGCCGTATTCTCATATAAGGTCCTGGCGCCTCTGGAGAACAGGGTAGGGGCCGCGCTGGTGCCCGAATATGCTCTCAATCTCACTCCGGAAAGCGAATTGGAGAAGCTCCGCGCGCCTGTGGAGACCTTTTTTGTGAAGCGTGACCGCGGGACGGGGCGCCCCACCAAGAAGGAGCGCCGCGTTCTGGACAATATGTTTGAATATCTGGATGAATCTGAAGACGAATAGAATATGAAAGGGCTCAATATTTTTCTTGAAGACGGTTTCGAGGACATAGAGGCATTGGCAGTAAGCGATGCCCTGCGCCGCGGCGGGCTGAAGGTTTCGCTCGTGTCCTGCACTTCGCGCAGGACGGTCCGTTCTTCGCACGGGGTGAACGTGGAGGCAGACTGTCTGCTCGAGGATGTGCTGAATCTCGAGGAAGGCACTGCCGACAAGGACGTTATGATTTTCCCTGGCGGTATGCCGGGCTCCAGGAGCCTTGCGGAATGCACTCCGCTCATCGAGGCGATGCACCGTCATTTCGAGCTTGGGGGGACATTGGCCGCCATCTGCGCCGCTCCGGGTCTGGTGCTCTCGCAGCTTGGCAGTCTTCAAGGGTACACTGTGACCTGTTTTGACGGGTTCGAGCAGGCGCTCATCGCACGCGGGGCGAAGTTCGTAAAGCGTCCGGCGGTAAGAAGCGGGCGCATCATCACGGGACGCAGCGCCGGTTATGCGGTGGATTTCGGACTCAGGATTCTGGAAGCCGTTTCGGAGCCGCAGACTGTGGAAAAGGTGCGCGGCGGGATGTTGCTTGACATTGAATAGCGCAGGTGGCGAAAATTTTACTAACTTTGAGAGTTTTAAGAAAAAACAGATATGGACAACAACATAAGAAGAGTTTACGGTAACAACGTGGTGGCTATGGTCTCTGATCTTAAGGCCATTGAGGACAAGGAGAAAAGGACAGCCCAGGCTTATGCCGTAATCAAGGTGATGGAGGTGCTCAATCCTGCGGTCAAGACCCTGGACGAATATGAGCACAAACTCTGGGACCATCTTTTTATGCTCGCTGACTTTGACCTGGATGTGGACGCTCCGTATCCTTGCCCGGTGAAGGAGGATTTCGAGACCAGGCCTGTCAGCATTCCTATGAAAGACACGAAGATAAGGGCTTCGCACTATGGACGGAACATCGAGAGGATTCTCGACCTGCTCGCCGGCGAGCCCGATTCCGAGACCAAGACCGCGCTTATCCGTTCACTGGCCATCTATATGCGTACCCAGTACCTTATCTGGAACAAGGACAGCGTCGCCGACGAGACCATTTTTTCCGACATTGAGAAGCTCTCCGAGGGCCGCGTGAAGGTTCCGGAGGGAATAACGCTTTCGAAGATAGACGCTTCCGCCAATTTCTCACGCCCGGGCATAGGCAACCAGACCGGTGCCCAGAAGGCCCAGAACAAGCAGTACGGCAAGCACAACAAGAAGGCCGGTTTCCACAACAACAAGCATAAATGAGAAAACTGATAACACTGTCCCCTGAACAGAAGGAGATTACGTCGAAGCTCTGCGGACTTGCCGTCTTCATCCTCGACATTCTTACCTTCATAGCGCTCGTGTCGTATCTCCTGCACTGGAGAGAGGATATGAGCGGGGATGTGTTGCGCAATGCCGCCGGGTCTCTCGGTTACGGCTATGCCAGGTATCTGGTGTGCAGATGCTTCGGCCTGGGAAGTTTCGCTCTGGTCGTCTTCCTGACGGCGCTCGGGCTGAAACTCATAAAGGACGAATCTCACATATCGGTTCTCAATTTCGCGGTCAAGTCGCTTTGCGGAGCCTTCGTGGGTTCCCTTCTGGGCGCCTACATAGGCGGTTCGCTGTCTCTGGACTTCATCTTCGGAGGCGGTTTCGGAGGTGACTGCGGAAGATTTCTCGTGGCCAGGATGACGGGAGCGCTCGGCTCCATAGTGACGGGCCTGGTGGTCGTCTTCCTGCTGGTCATATTCCTCGTGTTCTGCAGCAGCGCGTTCTGTCATTGGCTTGTGGGCATTGGCAGAAAGAAAGAGAAGCCTGAGGCTGTGGAGGCGGATGCCGAGGCTGTGGCACCGGTGGAAGAAAGTGTTGTCCCGGTGGAGGATGCGGCCGTGCCGGCTGTCGAGGTCGCCGACTCTGAGGATACGCCTGAAACGGCCGTGGCTCCGGCGGAAGATGTCGCAGCGGTTAAGCCGGCTGCAGGCCAGGAAGTTCCGGAAGGTGTTGATGGCCAGACAGGTGACGGATTCCCTGAGATAACAGTGGTGGAGGGCGAAGAACTGAACACTGACGTGAAGAAGCCTCTTCCGAGGATAGACAACCGTCTCGATCCGCTTTACGGCGGCCTTCCGAACTACAAGTTTTATTCTCTCGACCTGCTGGACACTTACGAAAGCGGGAAGAACACGATAGGGGAGGAGGAGCTTAACCGCAACAAGACCAAGATCTGCAACACCCTGCGTTCATACCGCATAGAGGTGGCCAGTATCACGGCCGTGGTCGGTCCTACCGTGACCCTTTACAAGGTGACCCCTGGCGAGGGCGTGACCATAGCCCAGATCAAGAGCCGTCAGGAGGACATCGCGATGTCGCTCAGCGCGCGCGGCGTGCGTGTGCTTCAGCTGTCCGATTCCGTGGGCATAGAGGTGGCCAATGACAGGCCGAGCATCGTGCCTCTGCGCGGACTTCTGAACAGCGACGAATACAAGGAGAAAAGCAAGAAATACGAGCTTCCTGTGGCGATAGGAGTGTCCGTCACCCAGCAGGTGAAGGTGTTCGACCTCACCCAGGCTCCGCACCTTCTCGTGGCCGGTGCCACCCAGCAGGGCAAGAGCGTGTGCCTCAACGTGATAATCGCCTCGCTCCTCTACGGCAAGCATCCTTCCGAGCTCAAGTTTGTGTTCATAGACCCTAAGATGGTGGAGTTCACCGCATACTCGTCCCTCATCAGGCATTATCTGGCTGTGTTGCCGGATGCCGATGACGAGGAGTCCGAGAAGAACCGCGCCATCGTGAAGAATGCCAGGGACGCCGAGAAGGTCCTCAGGTCCCTGTGCAAGGAGATGGACGACCGCTACGAACTGATGTCGCGCTCCGGGGTGAACAAGATAACCCTCTATAACGACAAGTTCCAGAACCGCAAGCTCAGCCCTGACCACGGACACAGGTATCTGCCTTATCTGGTGGTGGTTGTGGATGAATACGCCGACCTTACGCTGGTCACCGGAGGATCTCCTGAGGAGAAGGCCGCCAGCCGCAGCATCACGAGCGGCATCATCAGGCTCGCCCAGAAGGGACGTGCCGCCGGCATACACGTGATTCTGGCTACGCAGCGTCCGTCAGTGGATGTCGTGTCGGGTATCATCAAGAGCAACTTCCCTATGCGTATCGCCTTCAGAACCTCGTCAAAGCAGGATTCGATGACCATCATCGACAGCCCGGGCGCAGAGAAGCTCATAGGCCGCGGCGATATGCTGTTCTCAGGAGGCATAGAAACCGAACGAATACAGTGCGGCCTGATAGAAAGCGTGGAGGTGAGCCGCATAACCGACTTCATCTCAAGCGAGACCCGCTACGGCCAGTCCTACAACACGCCTTATTACCTGCCTGAACCGCCGAGCGACAAGAACGCTTCCGGCTCCGAAGTGGACACCTCCGACCTGGACGAACGTTTCGAGGAGGCAGCCAAACTGGTGGTCACCTCCCAGGACGCTTCCACCTCATCCCTCCAGACCCGTATGGGTATGGGATTCGTGAAGGCCAAAAGGGTTATGAGCCAGCTCGAAGCCGCCGGAATTGTGGGCCCTGCGGACGGCGCGAAGAAGCGCCAGGTGCTGGTATCTTCGCTCGAGGATCTGGACAATATCCTTAATGCCCTTTAATATGAAAAAACTGTTTCTGACCCTGTCATTGGCCGTAATGGCGACTTTCGTCCTGCGTGCGGACTCCGCCGTGGAGGCGATTCTCGCGGATCTTGCCAGGTACAGGCTCTCGTTTACCTACGAATATACCGTCACCGGGGTGCAGGACATCACCGTGGAGGGACGCGCCAC